>NZ_JACSMC010000101.1:0-251 GCF_018618435.1 Exiguobacterium sp. s150
ACTAAATCATATTGGGAGTGAATTCGAGTGTCGAAGAAGATGTTTACGTCAAAAGAAATAGATGCGCTAGCCGCAAATCCTTACGTTAAATCTGTGAGCCCGAAAGGGATCACGTATACAGATGAGTTCAAGGAACTCTTTATAGCACAGACGTTGGAAGGGAAGTTCCCTGTGGAAATCTTCCGGGGATGTGGATTCGATGTGGAGGTACTCGGTGAACGGCGTATGAGTTCTTGTAAAAATCGCTGGAC
>NZ_JACSMC010000102.1:0-248 GCF_018618435.1 Exiguobacterium sp. s150
ACGATCTTCATCATCATGCGCGGATGATAGGCCGGGCAGCCCGTCGTTCGCCAGAACGGCTCGAAGGCCTCGTCGGGGATCTGTTCGACAAGGTCGTGGACAGCGAAGGCGATATCGTTTTCCTGGAGACGGACTTCTAAATCTAGGGGCAAAACCAATTGGTTCATGGTATACTCTTTGTACATAGGGGCACCTCCAAAGTTATGGTTTGGTCACTTTAACTTTATCAGAGGTCGCCCCTATCTGTT
>NZ_JACSMC010000103.1:0-243 GCF_018618435.1 Exiguobacterium sp. s150
TCAACGGGCGGCCGAGGAAATGTCTGGGCTGGAAGACCGCACACGAGGCCTTCACGGAGGAAGTGTTGCGCTTAATTTGACAAACCGTCTTTTGAATAAACTGATGATAGGTTATATGTGTACTATCTAGATCAGTCAATACATGATATTCACCTTCTTATGGACCTACATGATGAATGGATTTATTCTTCAAGAAAATACATCAATTTTGATAAGTAGAAATGGTAAAAACATTGTATAGCA
>NZ_JACSMC010000104.1:0-240 GCF_018618435.1 Exiguobacterium sp. s150
GCGGTGTGTAAGAGACATCGCTATTGAAGGTTAGGGGTACAAAGCAGGTACGCACCTAACTTAGATGAACTTATCATACTAATTTACCTTAGTAACTTCAAGGTTTTAGTATAAAAAAGGGCGTCGTTCAGTAGCGAGTTTCACGAAACACGCTACTGAATGATGTCCTTTTTGTTTTGGTCTTACATATAAAAGAGGTCCGCACTCGCTCTCTAAACGAGTAGGTTCATCCAGCCGACG
>NZ_JACSMC010000105.1:0-236 GCF_018618435.1 Exiguobacterium sp. s150
GGAAGCGTGGTGACACGTGGAGCTGAATGATACTAATCGGTCGAGGCTTTGATCTAGTCTATGGTTTGTATTGATGAATCTTCAGTTTTGAGAGAACAATCTCTTAAAACATATTGACGTTATACTTAAATGATGTTAATATAATACTTGTCTGGTGGCGATAGCGAAGCGGCCACACCCGTTCCCATGCCGAACACGGAAGTTAAGCGCTTCAGCGCCGAAAGTAGTTGGGGGTC
>NZ_JACSMC010000106.1:0-224 GCF_018618435.1 Exiguobacterium sp. s150
TGGCGATGTGGGCTCGGTACATGATTGATTCCCCTTCCTGTTCGGAGGCGGTGACGGTCCATACCTACCGTTTCCCGTTTTCATCGGTTCGAAGAACATATCTGGGCTTTTTCTTCGGCCATCGAGGCCTCAGAAAAAGACAAACGGCCGCCAGATGGCGACCGTTTGCGTTGCTCGTCCGACGGCGCCCCGACTCCTGCAGGAGAGCAATCCGACGGAGACCC
>NZ_JACSMC010000107.1:0-224 GCF_018618435.1 Exiguobacterium sp. s150
GACCCCCAACTACTTTCGGCGCTGAAGCGCTTAACTTCCGTGTTCGGCATGGGAACGGGTGTGGCCGCTTCGCTATCGCCACCAGACAAAGAAAATATTAACATCGTCCATCGGACGTGTCAATCACCTTCAGGGTTTGTTCCCTGAAAACTGAAGTTCATCAATTGTCAAACCATAGACTAGATCAAAGCCTCGACCGATTAGTATCATTCAGCTCCACGTGT
>NZ_JACSMC010000012.1:0-74508 GCF_018618435.1 Exiguobacterium sp. s150
TTGGTCAATAATCGTAGCTAGTAAAAGTACGATCTTCCCAAGAAGCTCCCACTTCAATTTGCGAAGCAAATAAGTGGTGAGTAGTTCACGTGACACGGAGAACTTTCTCGTCGTGTCGATTGGAGTCGTATTGAATATGGATGATTCGATTTTATCAATCGTACAACAACCACCGCTTTGTGCATATGAACGGGACGAGGAAGGGACGTTTCAGGAAATTGAAGACTACGATTGGGACGGGTATTTAAACGGCTAAACGATAGCATGGCGCTTCTTTTGTCTGCTCCAACTATTCGAAACAACTTACTGACTTGTCATCATGTATCTCATAAAAAAGAGGTGAAGGTATGGTGCATCAATTTGAGATGAAACGTTTATGGGAAGATGCACTCGAGATGAATGTGACATTCGAGTTAAAAGCAAAGTGGTGCGAGGTCACAGTAGCCGAGATTGAAGCGCTCGTCTCTGCGCTACAAGCATTCAATGCTCGAAACGGAAAATTGGTTCGGACGTGGACACTTGATAGCCCACTCGTCCACGTCTCTTTGACGTTCGAGCTGGCGAACACGAGAGGGACCGTTCAAGTCAACGCCGTAGTCGAACAGATGAAAGGAGATGGCGGAGATATGAAGGCTGCTTTCTCGTTCGAGACGACGATGGGGCAGATGGATGATTTGCAGCGACAACTATCGGGCTTCTTGGCGCATGAAACCGATTTGGTCGAATCGCTTCGTCCGGATTGAACAGCCAGACCAAAACGAGAAAGTGGGTGCAAAAGCTGAAAACTCAATTTGAGATGGAACGCATTTGGATGGATGAGACCGAGCTGTTTTACCAAGTCAGACTCCAGCTCCACGCCTCCGTCTGTTCGAGCAGTCAAGAGGTGTATATGCAGGACGAGACGCTGCAAGAACTGATTGACTCGATTGCTGGATTCAATAACACTTGGGGGAAGAAACCTGTGATTTGGGAGTTGTTCGACTCGGATGCGGATGAGCAAAAAATCAGCCTCACTTTCACGCTGATTGATCGGACCGGGACGATCCAAGTCGACGTCCATATCCATGATGAGTGGCAACACGACCCGTTCGACCACTTCCGTGCGACCTTCAGATTCAAGACGACGATGGGACAACTCGATGACCTCAGCGCCCAACTCAAACGGTTCATTCTTCGTGAGACCGACCATGTCGCCTCGCTCCATGAACGATGACAAGCCCAGACAAATAAGCGTCTGGGCTTGTTTTAATACCATTCTTTCGGTTCGTAATTCAATTCACGGAACAACTGCTCGCGCTCTTTCTTCGAAAGGTCGCGCCATTGGCCTGGCGGGAGCTTGCCGAGCGTGATGTTCATGATGCGGACGCGCTGCAAGCGGTACACCTCGTACCCGAGCTCTTCGCACATGCGACGGATTTGACGGTTGAGTCCTTGCGTGAGCGTGATGTTGAAGTCGAACTTCGACAGTTGGTGCACTTTACACGGCAACGTCTTCTGTCCGAGAATCTTGACGCCGGCCTCCATCTGCTCGACGAATTCTGGAGTGATTGGCTTATCGACCGAGACGATATACTCTTTCTCGTGCTCGTTCTCGGCGCGAAGGATCTCGTTGACGATATCGCCGTCGTTCGTCATCAAGATGAGCCCCTCAGAGTCTTTGTCGAGGCGCCCGATGTTGAAGATACGGAGCGGATGGTTGACGAGGTCGACCAAGTTGCCTTTCACTTTCTTCTCCGTCGTACTCGTGATGCCGACCGGTTTATGGACGGCGATGTAGACGTTGTTGCGGGCGACACGGGCGATCGAGCCGTTGACGAGCACTTCGTCCCCAGGCTTCACTTGGTCGCCGATTTTCGCTTTCTTCCCGTTGATGGTGACGCGTCCCTCTTCGACGAGACGGTCGGCTTGGCGGCGGGACGCCTTGCCTGATTCACTGATGAATTTATTGATACGCATCGATTCACGTCCTTTGTTTGGCTTCGTCTTCTCACTATAACGCATTTTACATACCGCCGAAAGCGGGAAACGAACGGAGAGAAGGGATGTGACACGATGGAGCACGCACGAGATTTATTAAAAGAGGCGCTTCGATTTCAAGAACGGCTCTTGGCGTCACCGTTTCAAAAGGAGCTGATTGAGGGGGCATCTCCCGTCCTTTGGTACGGGCGTCCGACAGACGGCCAGTGGCTGACCATCGGCACGAACCCGTCGCGCGGCGAATTCTTTGAACGAGACGGCAAAGTCAGAAGTGACGACGCGCAAAAATTCTATTGGCGTGACCAGTCATTTGAAGCGTATCTAGAGGACGAGACAGCCCTCGACGCGACGATTGAATACGCAACGGCCTATTTTGAGGCCGGGCGGGCGACGACGAGCTGGTTCGGCAAGCCAGACGGGGCGAAACTTGAAGCGTTACTCGAAGGCATGGACCGGTCGTTTTACGACGGGTCCGCCATCCATGTCGACTTCTTCAAATACGCGACCTATCGGCAAATGGGGCAGATTCGAGACGGGCGTCGTTGGATGGAACATCCCGACTCGCTAGCGCTTCTAGAACGGACGATTCGTCACATCCGTCCAGACCACCTCATCGTGCTCGGTCGCGACAACTGCATGGCCATGACGGGCTTTACCGAAAAACGGACGGTCACGGGCTATCCGAGCGCCGTCTACGAGCTCGGCCTTCATCCGGCGGGCATCCCGATGGTCGGTCTTCACTTCAAACCGTCCGAAGTGTTCGTCGGCCTCGGCAACGGCGTCGACTTGAACGGTCTGCACCACGGCGCATATGCGAAGCGGGAGCACTTATTGAAAATCGGCGCGCACATTCATCAGGAGGCAGACATTTTCTTCTCCTGAAAGATTACTTCGCAGGCGGATAGACGCGCGTGATGCTGCCCCAAAAATTGAACTCGTTGAAGTCGATGTAACGGACGTCCTCGGAGCGGTTGTCGAGCACTTCGAGCAAGACGACGTCAGCGTAGCCGGGCTTTTTATAAATGATATAGCCGATGCCTGTGACCGAATGATTTTTATAGAACCCGTTCGCCATATTCAAGATGAACGGACGATTGGCGAGGAGCTCGCGCTCGAACGTCGACCATTTCCATAAGTAGCGCGAACTGCCGCGTCCCTTATAGCCGTACCGCTCCCAAAGTTTCGTTACGATTGTCGCAATTCGTGTCGGAGGTGTGCCTTTCTCGTCTTTGAATTGGTGTTCAATCGCAATCTCTCGAGCGTCTTGTTGAATGACGAACGGGTCGTCGGGGATGTTCGTGTAGCCGTGATCACGGTAGTAGCGAAAAATGGCTGTGATGGATGTGAGGGTGCAGTTGTTCTTCCCGCCGTTAAACGCGCGTTGAAGAAGTGGGATCACCCCGTCGATGCGTTTCTCTTCTTTCACAGTCCAATGGCCGTGATACCGGTCGTCTACATAAGCTTGCGGATTGACGATGCCCGCATACCCCTTCTTCGCTGTCTCGAGTTGTCCGGCAAAATGCTCTTCCACATCAATCCCTCCTTTTCATTCATTATACAAACAACGCCTCTTCCCAGAAAATACGAGAAGAGGCGTTCTGTCGTCAAAAGACCAAATGGGCGATCCCGACGATAATCGGGAGCGTGATAAACGTCCGGAGCAAGAAGATGAGGACGAGGTCGACGAATGAGATTGGCAGTTTCGAGCCGAGGAGCAGCCCCCCGACTTCGGACATGAAGATGAGCTGGGTGACCGATACGGTCGCGATGATGAAGCGCGTCATCTCACTCTCGATGCCGCTACCGAGTACGGCCGGCAAGAACATGTCGGCGAACCCGACGACCATCGTCTGGGCGGCGGCTTCGGCTTCCGGTACTTGGAGCAACATCAAAATCGGTTCGAACGGCTTGCCGAGAATCGTGAAGAGCGGCGTATACTCCGCGATGACGAGCGCGATCGTCCCGACGGCCATGACGATCGGCAAGATGCCGAGCCACATGTCGAGCACGTTTTGGAAGCCGTCCTTCAGCGTGGCACCAAAGCTCTTACTCGATTGCGACTTGAGGAGCGCTTGGCGAAGCGCCCACTTCGGCATCGACACGTTTGCTGGGACCGGCTCTTCCGGCTTCAGTTCCGTCCCTTCATACGGCGTGTCCGCTTTTTTCGAGAGCGGATAGATCCGCGGCATGATGAGGGCCGCGACGATACCTGAGATGACGATCGCTCCGTAATACTGTAGGAAGTAGGCATCGAGTTCCATGTACGACAAGATGACGATCGTGAACGTGATTGAGACGACCGAGAACGTCGTCGCGATGACGGCGGCTTCTCGCTTCGTATAGTAGCCGTTCTCGTACTGTTTCGTCGTCAACAGAATCCCAATCGTCGCATCCCCGACCCATGATGCGAGCGAGTCGAGCGAGGCCCGGCCCGGGAGCTTGAAGAGCGGACGCATGACTTTGATGAGCATCGTCCCGACGAACTCGAGCAACCCGAAGTTCAAGAGGAGCGGGAGCAACATGCCGGCAAAGAGGAACGTCGCGAACAAGATTGGAATCAAATCGTAAAGGAGTAGCCCGCCCGTGAACTCGGACGTGATCATCTCAGGGCCGAGGACGAGAAGTGTCATGACGCCGGCGATGAACCCGACAACGCGCATGGCGAACCAAAACGGTGTGATGTTCAACAACGAATTGAAGTGCGGACGCTCCAAGACGAACGCCGGTTTGGCCAAATACGTCCATAGCGACCCGAGCACCGAGAGGCCCATCATGATGACAGCAAGTGTCGGTACGACGTCGCCAATCAAGTCGATGAGTTGGTTCGATAAGAAGGCGACCGGGATGGTAAAGCCGTCGTCCGTCGGAATCGGGACGATGAAAAACATGAGACCGATTAGAGACGGGATGATAAATTTCAAAAAATCGTTGGACGTAAACGATGGATTGTCTTCGTTCGTCCTGTTTGGTGGTTGATTCATAGTGAATACCCCTTTTCCCCGAGAGTGTAGTATGTCTTCGCGTGTCCCCATCACGCGAGACGGTATGACGATGAAGGAATGTGTTCTTCTCATTCATTATAGAGAAGGGAAAGCATGACGGACAACAATCCGTTGCAATTTTCAGAAAAAAATGAACGGTCTCATGAGCGTACGATTCGTATTCTCGGCCTCACTTTAGTATGATGACGGCGAGTGTTACAAATTCGAGATATTCAGCATATATAATAGAAGTGGAGAGATGAACATGAGATTAAGCATACTCGATCAAGCCCCGGTCACGTCTGGCCATACGTCAGAGCATGCGTTGACGAGCGCCGTCGAACTCGCGCAACTAGGTGAAGCGCTCGGCTATCACCGCATGTGGATGGCCGAACACCATGGCGGCATGTCGTTCGCGAGCTCGGCACCGGAAGTCGTCAGTGCGTACATCGCGGCCAAGACGGAGCGGATTCGGCTCGGTTCTGGCGGCATCATGATGATGCACTATTCCCCACTCAAGATGGCCGAGGTGTTCAAGACGCTGAGCGCACTCGCGCCAGGACGCATCGACTTTGGGGTCGGACGGGCGCCGGGCGGGGATGCGAATGCGATTTATGCGATGTCACAAGGCCAGAAGCCGATGATGGACGGATTGTATGAAAAATTAGCGACGACGCTCCAACTCATCAATGACGAGACGCCAGAAGAACGTTGGTATAAACACACGCCGGCCGCGCCGACCGGTGTGACGCGCCCGGAGGCTTGGCTTCTCGGGTCGAGCGGGAACAGTGCCGTCCAAGCCGGGCGGATGGGCGTCGGCTATTCGTTCGCTCAATTTTTCAACGGGGAATTGAGCACGGAAGCGCTCGACGCCTATCGCGACAACTTCCGTCCGTCCGCTTTCATGGAGAAACCGGACATCAACGTGACGTATCTCGTCACGACGGCCGAGACGGAAGAAGAGGCGGAATATTTGGCCCGTCCGTCCGACTTGTCTCGTCTCTTCTTGATGCGTGGCCAACTGCGCCAACTGATGAGTCCGGAAGCGGCGCACGAGTACCCGCTCACCGAGGTCGACAAGATTCATATCGCGAACAACCGGGCCATCCATCTCGTCGGGACGCCGAAACAGATTGCGACCCAACTTCAAGAGGAGTCGGCACGTTACGGGTTTGACGAGGCGATGATTTGCAGCATCCAACACCAGCAGTCCGACCGCCTGAACGTCTATCGTTTGCTCGCGAACGAACTGCTATAACAAGACGCTCCTTCTCTAATCGGGAAGGGGCGTCTTCGTTTAGGCGAACAGTTGGAAGAGCACGAACAAGACGACGAGACCGCCGAGTAGCACGGTGAAGAACACGGAAGCTGCCCGCTCTTGATTGCGAAGAATCGTGTACAGCCCGACAAAGAACGCACCGATCGCTGCGGCGAACGCCGTCATCGAGGCGGCGGCTGCCCACGTATTGTCGAACAGCGTGCCGGTGTTGAACGGTTGAGCGGACTGCGTGCTGACGGTGGCGACAATCAACAAGAGGAAGACGGCGAGCAACAACCCGACCGACCATTTGCCTGGCCGTGTCTGCGGATAGACGTTTCGACTGATCATGATGGCTCACCTCGTTTCAAGACTTGATTCAGTTATCTTTACCCGTTTTTGTATGCTCTGAGTAAAAAACACTTTCCCTTTTTTTGAACGGATTTGTGAACAAACGGGTAGAAAAGTTCTACACTAGAGTCAACAGAAATCGCATGGAGGTAACGTATGAAGCAGATGAAGGCCGACCCGCATTACTTGTTTGATGTATTCGTTCGTTTATATCGCATGGTGTTTTTAATGGAAGTGACCCCGGAAGGCTATCGATACGTCCGCGTCAGTGAGCAAGGGAAGCGTGCCTCGATGCTCCCAGACGACGTGGCCGGACGCTATTTGCACGACATGTACGCAGCTGATGTGGCCGAGGAGTTGATTCATCATTACGATACCGTCATCGAGACGAGTGAGCCGGTCTATTTCATGTCGAAGATGAACATCGAATCCAACACGGCACGTTTCGCCTCATCGGTCCTCATGCCGATCGAGAACGTGGCCGGTGACGTCTGTTACGTCCTCGGCTTGACGACCGACCTGTCCGAAGAGGCCGAGCTGAAGCTGTTGTCGAGCATTGAGCACATCGATTATTTGACCGGGATGCCGAACTTGATGAAAGTGAAGCTCGAGCTCGAGAAGCTGTTTGAACATACGACGGAACGTGACATGGCGAGCGTCATGCGCCTCCATATCAACCGGTTCAAAATCGTCTTGTCGCTGCAAGGGGTCGAGTCGTCACACCATTTGATTAAAGAGATGACGCGCCGCCTAGCGGAGCTATTGCCGACCGGTTCGATGATTGGACGAGTCGACGGGGAAGACTTCATCGCCGTCTTGCCGGACACGCACATCGAGACGGCGTTCGAGCATGCGGAACGATTGCTCGAAGCCATCGCTGACTACACGTATGAGGTGGGAGGCACCGAGTTCACGTTGTCCGGCTGTATCGGGCTGAGCACAGGGTACGAGGATGCCGACCGCGTCATCATGAACGCATCGACGGCACTGCTCGAAGCGAGGCAGGCCGGAAAGCAAATGATTCGCATCTATGAGAAGGACGATTACGTCCAACATTACATTGACGAGATGACGATTGAGACTGAGCTCGTCAAAGGATTGAAAGCGAACGAGTTGCGTGTCGTCTATCAACCGCGAGTCAGCTGCCATGATGGGACGATTCATTTCGAGGCGCTCGTGCGATGGCATAGCGCGTTGCTTGGGAACGTCTCGCCCGAATCGTTCGTCACGATTGCCGAAAAATCGCTCTTGATTGAGGACGTCACCGCCTTCGTCGTCGACCGCGTCTGTCGGGATATGACCGAGGCCCCGGCCTTGTTCGAGGGGCGCCGTGTCGCCATCAACGTGTCACCGGTCGTCTTCCGTCAACCGTATATGCGGAACGTGCTCACCGTCTTGGCATCGCACGGGCTTTCGCCGGAACAGTTCGAGTTTGAGATCACCGAGCATACACTCATGCAGGAGCCGCTCGTCGGGATCCAGACGGTTGATTACTTAAAAGAAAAAGGGTTTCGTATCTTGATTGACGACTTTGGTGTCAGTTATTCGTCCCTCAACTATTTAAAACTGTTCGATATCAACGGCATCAAGATTGACCGGTCGTTCATCAGTCAGCTCGATCAAGACAACGGGTTAAAAGAATACGAGATCGTCAAATTGATCGTCTCGCTCGCCAAGAAACTAAACCTAGAAGTGACAGCAGAAGGGGTGGAGACCGAAGCACAGTATCGTGCGATTGAACGCCTCGGCTGTGACGAAGTTCAAGGTTACTTCTTTAGCCGCCCGCTGCCGCCTGCCGACTTGCACGCGGCGCTGAATGCGCTCGAGCATCATCATGCGGCGCTGCGCCATGGGTTATCGGGGCGACAACAGGTAATCACTTCACTCGACGAGAACGAGACGGAGCGGTTGAAGGCGATTTTACGCCTTGAAATTTTACATTCGCCACGGGAAGAACGATATGACCGAATCAGCCGTCTCGTCGCCCAGACACTCGATATGCCGACCGCGCTCATCTCGATTTTGACGACGGACCAGCAGTGGATCAAATCGTGTCACGGGGAAAAAATCGCACCGTACGTCGAACGCAAATGGACGCTCTGTGACCGCGTCGTCACGAGTCGAACGAATCTCGTGTTAGAAGACGTCCAAGCGACGGAACCGACGATCGGGAATCCGGTTCTTGAAGGGCTAGGGTTTTATGCCGGTGTCCCGCTCGTCACACGCAGCGGACACGCCATCGGGACGCTCTGCGTCACGGACGAGACACCGCGGCCGTTCGACGAGGAAGGGGTTCGGACGCTCGAAGATTTTGCCCGCTGGGTGATGGCCGAGATTGAACTGAGCGAGCAGGTGCGTGCCGGCACGAGACGGCAACAGACGCTCGAGTCGCTATATGAAGTGACCGCGCTCCACGCCTCCTTCCCGGAGAAGCTAAAACGGATTCAGACCGTGTTGCGGGAATGGATGGGGTATTCGCATACGATCGCCTTCTCCACTGAAAGTGGTTATAAGACGTGGTCGAGTGACGGGGACACCATGCTCGATTGGACGGAGGGCACGTATGAGCGAATCGAAGCGTTAGCGAAGCACGGTCACCAAAAGCTGGAGCGGGCCGAGCTCGTCATCGATACAATCGAATTCTCGGGAATGATCAGCTTGCCGCTCGTCAATGAGGGCAAGACGTTCGGCTGGCTCGTCTTCCTCACGGAACAGGGCAGCTTTGAGGATGTGATCGACCAGGTCGCCATTCAAGAGATGACGGACACGATTTTACTCGTGACCCGTTGGATGGAGAACGAGATTCGCCGCGAGCGCAAACATCAGGAAGTCATCGAGCTGATTACGAAAGACGGCCTGACAAAGCTCGGCAATCGCCATTCGCTCATGGCAGACTTGCGACAAAAGATGAATCGGAAACAAGCCGTCGCGCTCCTGTTCATCGACTTAGACGATTTCAAACGGATCAACGACACACACGGTCACCTCGTCGGGGATGAAGTGCTCGTCGAGACGGCGAAACGAATCCGTTCGTTCAGTCAGTTTCATGACGGCAAGGCGTATCGGTTCGCCGGGGACGAGTTTTTGATTGTCTTGGAAACGGAACAACTCGCACAAGCGGACTTCGAGCAACTAGCAACGCTCATTTCCCAGGAAATGATGGTCGGGAACGAGTTGGTGCTCCGTCTGTCCGCGAGCATCGGCATCGCCTATTCGTCGGGCGGGCTCACCTCGCTCGATGAGCTCATCCATCACTCGGACGCGGCGATGTATGTCGCCAAAAAAGGTGGGGGCGACGGGTTTTATATTTATGATTCATTTAAAGACGACCAATAAGGAGAGGATCACACATGCAGACATTCATTCCTCACTCACCTCGATTTTGGTACATGACGCCCGTGGCCGAGACCGATCGCCCCATCCTAGGCGTCGTTGTGGGGGAAACACATACACTCTTAATCGACGCCGGGAACTCGGAGTCCCATGCGAACGACTTATTCGCCGCAATGGATGCCGAAGGTCTAAAGCGACCGACGCTCGTCGCGCTGACGCACTGGCATTGGGACCATATTTTCGGACTCTCGGCCTTGACGGGTCTCGTCTCGATCGCGAGCACGGACACGAAAAACCGGATGGCGCGTCTCTTGCCCTATGAATGGGACGATGCCTCGCTCGACGAACGCGTCAAAAGCGGAATCGAGATCCCGTTCTGTGCCGATGCCATCCGTCTCGAGTTCGGTACGGAACGGACGATGCGCGTCGTCTTGCCGACGGTCACGTTCGATGACACGCTCACGCTCGATCTCGGTGGCGTCCACGTCGTCTTGAAACACGTCGGTGGGGACCATACGGCCGACTCGGTCGTCGCCTATATCCCGGAGGAGAAAGTGTTGTTTCTAGGCGACGCACTCTATGCGAACCTGTACGCCCCGTCCTGGCGCATGACGGCAGAAGCGACGCTCCGGTTGCTCGACCTGCTCGACCGGTTCGATGCGGACGCGTACGTGTGGTCGCATGGGGAAGTCGTATCCCGTGAAGCGTTTGAAAAAGACCGTGACATGTTGCGCGAATTGGCGCATTTGGCGTTAGATTTCCCGGGAAATGAAGCGGTGATGACGGCTCAGTACGAACAGAAGGTCGGTCGGACGGTCAATGAGGAAGAGCGGGAGTTGATTACGTTCTTCGTGAACGGGTCGAGTGAGACATGATGGAGATTCAAGAGATTGTACAGGACGATGCAGCGTTTCAACAACACTTGACGGAGCGACTTCGGGCGTTTAACGACAAGCATTCACCCCATCATCGAAACATTCGAGGTGTGGACGTGCCGGTCGTCCAATTGAAAGTGGAGCGAGACGGGGAGATCATCGCCGGATTGTATGGTAGCGTCTATTGGGGCTGGTTCGACTTGGACCGACTATGGGTCGCTGAAGCGTATGGCAAGCAAGGACTTGGCTCACGGTTGCTCGCGGCGGGAGAGGCGAAAGCACAGGCGCTTGGGGCCACTCAGGTGAAACTGACGACGTTCTCATTTCAGGCGAAAGCGTTCTATGAGCTTTACGGCTACGAGGTCGCCGGAGTGTTGCGTGACTATCCACCGGGTACCGACTATTATATGATGACGAAGCGTCTCAGCGACGTATAAAAAACAGGCGACTCCCGCGAGTCGCCTGTTTCAGTATACTTTATCCCCGTTAAAAATCGAATTTTTCACCATGACGTAATCGACGGTGCGCAATGCGTCCAGATTGTCCCCACCCGAGTAAGAGATGGCCGATTGGAGGTCTTGCTCCATCTCGGTCAACGTGTCCTGCAGTGCCCCTTTGTACTCGACGAACATCTTCTTGCCTTCGACGTTTTTCCGTTCCCCTTTTTGGAATTCAGACGCCGAGCCGAAGTATTCTTTGAGCAGTTTCCCGTCCTGCTCGACCGTCGCACCCGGCGACTCTTCATGGCCCGCGAACAGCGAGCCGATCATGACCATTGACGCACCGAAACGAATCGATTTCGCGATGTCCCCGTGCGTGCGGATGCCCCCGTCCGCAATGATCGGTTTGGTCGCCGCTTTGGCGCACCAACGGAGAGCAGCGAGTTGCCATCCACCTGTCCCGAAACCAGTCTTGATTTTCGTGATGCACACTTTCCCCGGGCCGATGCCGACTTTCGTCGCATCTGCCCCCGCATGCTCAAGTTCGCGGACCGCTTCGGGCGTCCCGACGTTCCCGGCGATGACGAATGTCCCCGGTAAATGATGCTTGATGTGTTGAATCATGCGGATGACCGCGTTCGAATGCCCGTGCGCGATGTCAATCGTGATGAATTCAGGCGTGTGCCCCGTTTCAGCGAGCATCTCGACGAAACGATATTCGTCTTCCTTCACCCCGACGCTGATTGACGCGTATAAGCCGCGTCCGTGCATGTCTTCGATGAAGGCGAGGCGCGTCTCGGGATTGAAACGGTGCATGATGTAGAAATAGCCGTTCTCCGCGAGGGAGAGGGCGACGTTCTCATCGATGATCGTCTGCATATTCGCAGGCACGACCGGGAGCCGGAACGTGAAACCGCCGAGCGTCACGCTAGCGTCACACTCGGACCGGCTATCAACGACACATTTAGCCGGAATTAATTGAATATCTTCATAATCGAACACTTTATCCATTTGAAACACCCCTATTTACGAACATTTTAAGTGATATGAGTTAAAATTCTTCGTCCATTCGGTAATGTAACCCATATGCGGATGAAAGTCAAAGCTTACTGGCGAAAAGTAAGTAAAAAAATTAAAAATAGTTAAATTTTCTCATTAATGTTCGGATTTTGACGTAAATTTAATGTTTCACGTGAAAAAGACCGCTTGTCAGCGGTCTTCATACAAGGCGTAGCCGTTGCGGCCATTCGATTTCGCTTTATATAGTGCGATGTCCGCTCGCTTTAACAGTTGTTTCGGTGAAACGGCGCCGTCACAGCTAGCAATTCCAATACTCGACGTCGTGACGAAGGCATGCGTCTCGATCTGCCACGGCTGTTCAAGGGCGACGAGTAATTTCTCGGCGACCCGACGCGGGGCGATGGGGTCGTTGTATCGAATCAACACGATGAATTCATCTCCACCGAACCGGGCGATGACGTCTTGCTTGCGGAGTACATCGGTGAGCCGGTGGGCGAACTGACGTAACAGTTCATCCCCGATGTCATGTCCGAGCGTGTCGTTGACCCATTTGAACCGGTCGAGGTCGAGCGATAGAATCGCGAGGGATTCCGCTTCTTCTTCGATTCGCGAGAGGGACTCTTCAAGATAGGCAAGGAAATAGCGGCGATTCGGCAAATCCGTCAACGTATCGTGATACGCAAGGTGTCGTAGCTGTTTCTCGACGACTTTCCGTTGCATGATCTCCCGAGTGACCGTCAAGTAGTGAAGCAACGTGCCAGTGTCACTATAAATGGCCTGAATCTTTGTCTCGAGCCAAATCCAACGTCCGTCATCGTGTGCATGTCGGAACTCGAGCGTGAGCGGCGATGCGGCCGTGATGGACCGAAGCTTCTGACGTGTCGAGACGACGTCGCGAGGATGGATGAAGTCAAGCGTGTTTTTCCCTTCATAGAACGAAGGGGTGTAACCGAGCACGTGGAGATGGGAAGGGCTCGCATAGCGTACCGTTCCGTCCGCTTCAAGTATGCAGACAAGATCGCTCATGTTCTCGGTAATGAGGCGATATTGCGTCTCGCTTTGACGAAGCGCCTCTTCCATTTCCCGCTTGTCCGTCACATCGCGGAGAACGGTCAGGACGGCCGGGGTCCCTTCGTAATCGATGACGAGGTTCGTGATGTCCATGTGCAGGCGTTGACCGCCTTGGGTAATGAGCGTCAGTTCCGTTTCATCAACAGGATCCCCGAGACGTAGCACTTCAAGCCGGTTCAGGATGTGTTCGTGGTGTTCCGGGGCGATGAACTGGAAGATGGATTCGTGATGCATCTTAGGCTCACCAATCGTCGAGCGCGCGATGGCGTTCGCGTATAATACATGCCCGTCCCGATGCACGATAATCCCTTCAGGAATCAGCTCGATCAATTGGCGGTAACGCCGTTCACTTTCCCGCATCGCCCGTTCGGCGTCCTTCTCCGGCGTGTGGTCGATGATGATGGCAAACAGGCCGTTAATATGGCCACCGACTTCAATCGGAATATTCAAAATCGCCAAATCGAGCGGTTCTCCGGACCGGTAACGTCCACGAATGGCGTACTTGTGTGGAGTGCCTGACATGGCATGGCGAAGCCCCGCTTCGACCGTTGTGCGTTCAGACGTCTCGACCCAGTCGATGAACGAGCGGTCCAACAAGTCATCTTCCGTGTAACCTGTAATCGCCGTAACGGCCGGATTGAGCGACTTGATGCGGAAATCATGATCGAGGACAAAAATACCGTGGGGCGAATAACGGCGTAACGACTCATGCTGATCACGTAAAATCGTCAGTTCGAGCTCACGTCGCTTGCGTTCGGTCACTTCCCGGACGACCGAAATGACGTGCGTGCACGTCTCCCCGTCAAACACCGGCGTCACTTCTGACTCGAAGTAGTGCAGTGGCAACGACAAGACGTCCTCTGATTCGAGCGTATCCGTATAGAACGAATCGGCAAGTTGATAATCTTCATAAACGACGCTCTTTCGTTCTCGGATGGCTTGATTGTAATAGCGAGAGATGAGCGCGGCCGTTTCAGGCGGCACTTTATCCTCAATGCTCTTCCCAAGGTCGTCATCAGTCCAGCCGATCGCACGTTTGCCGGGCTCGTTGACGAACACATATCGATAGGTCGCCCCGTCGACTTCCATGAAGAACACGTAGTCCGAAATCTTATCAAACGTTCGAAGTAGGGCGGCGGAATGGTGATGAATCGTCTGGTCAGCGTACATGATGTCCCTCGTTTCGATAAAAACTTTTCAACACGTCATTCTCATATTACCGTATGTCGAACAGAAATGTGTGAACATTCAAAAAAGACAGGACGAAAGTTCCGTCCTGTCAGGCTACCTGTTTTAGCTTGGCGCGTTCATGCCGTCCGTTCATGATGTGATACAAGAAGAGCAATAAAGCCACGACCCCTGCGAGACCGAGGTAGAGCATCGAGAACCCGGTCAGTGGAATCATCAAGCCAATCAAGTAAGGCCCGAACCCGAGTCCTGCGTCAAGGGCGATAAAAAATGTCGAAGTGGCCATTCCCATTCGCGCCGGCGTAGCTGCTTTGACCGCAATCGCTTGCGTCCCGGACTGGATATTCCCGAAGCCAAGGCCAATCAAGGCACCGGCAACGAGTAAACCGATTGCCGTCGTCGCTTGGCTCAACACGAACAATCCGACGGCGAACACGGCGATGGCGGGGTACATCACAATGTTTGCCCCGCGCGCGTCCATGAGCCGCCCGGTAAGGGGACGGGACAACAGCACGGCGATTGAATAGACGAGGAAGAAAATGCTGGCCGCTTCGACGAGATCGAGCTCGCTCGCGTAAAAGTTAATGTAAGACAACACACTCGAGAAGCTGAGCGCGGCGACGGCGATGATGAGGGCGATCGGTAACGCTTTTGGTTCGACGAACGAGCTCGGTGAAAAGCCGCGGACGATGCTTGGGTTGTCCGCTTCCGGCACGTTGACGGTCAGGGCGCTGACGAGGCTGATGAGCCCGATGACGAGACAGAGCAAGAAAATCGTAGAAAAGTTCGTATATTGACTCATGAGTAGGCCGACGAATGGACCGATTGCGGTCGCGAGTGTCGAACTCATGCTGTAATAGCCGATGCCTTCCCCTTTACGGGCCGCTGGGATGACTTGCGCGACAATCGTGCCGGTCGCCGTGCTCGACAACCCCATGCCGAGCCCGTGCACGAAGCGGGTGAACAAGAGGAAACCGACACCAAAGTCTACGAAGTAGAGAAGGATTGTCGCGGTGAAGAAGGTAAGACCGATCAGAAGCGTCTTTCTCCGACCAATCGAATCGATGAGACGTCCAATGAAGAGACGCCCGACGAGGGTACCGATGATAAAGATTCCTGTGACCAGACCGGCTTCACTCGTCGTCGCCCCGTAGGCCGTGACGGCATGGACCCCGATTGTGACCATGAGTAAAAAGAAGATGAGCGTGAGGAAAAAGTTGACGAGCGAGATAATAAAAAAGTCTTTCGTCCAAAGTTTTTGTGTAGTCAATTGCATGACGGGCCCGCCTCCTAGGATTATCTAATAAATAGTTAATAAACATAACTAAAAGAGTATAGCAAATAGCGGACACCTCTGTCTGTTTGAACGCATCGACCATAAAAAAGACGCGACTCATGGATTGAGTCGCGTCGTCCTGCATCAATTACATCCGGTCCCAGAACCGGGCTTTGGCAATTCCATCAATAAACGTATCAAACCCGTTAAGGCTGTGTTCCGGGAATGAGAACACGCCGGGTTGGTCTGTCTTCACGCGGCACTTCGCGAGCACGTCATCGTGATGTAAGTGAAGGGCGAGCGGTTTGTAGTGCTTGTACGTATTCTCGATGAATTCGAGGACGTCGTCTTCGACCGAGGTCGCAGTACTGACGAGGAAGGCAGCATCGAACAGGCTCGAGTCGACCGTGTCATACGTCTCTTTCACTTTCAGGTCGCCGAGCGTATGCGCTTTTTTGCCGACGAGGCTGTAGTTGATTTTATTTTCCGCCAGGGCTTGCACCCACGCCTTCACTTGACCGGCATCGACATCGCCCGCTAACAAAACGGCTACACTCCGTGTATCCGGTTTTCGCACCGTATCCGCCATGCTGAGGGCAGGTGACGCTTTGTCCGAGACGACTTCGTGATTTTCTGCCGGGAGCGCGACACCGATGTTCTCGGCAATGACTGATGCCAAGTGACGATCAATCCGATTGAACAAATCAATCGCATTCTCTTTCACGAGATCGGAGTCACATTTCCCGAGCTCGAAGCTACCGGCATCTTGAATGTGTTTCTTCTCGACGTCCGTCATGCTGTTATAAAACATCTTGGCTTGTGAGTAGAAGTCAAGGAAACTATCGCTCCGACCGCGAATCTTATGTCCGTCGACTTTCTCCTGATAATGTTCGAATCCACCTTGGTCGGCCGGAACGGGTGCGGGTTGATTGTTGTTGAGTGCATTCTTATGGTAGCTCGTTTGCCCTTTATGAACCGCCATTTGATGCATACCGTCCCGCTGGTTGTTATGAAACGGACAGACCGGTTTGTTAATCGGGATTTGATGGAAGTTTGGTCCGCCAAGCCTTGAGAGCTGGGTGTCTGTGTACGAGAACAAACGTCCTTGAAGCAATGGGTCGTTCGAAAAATCAATGCCTGGGACGAGATGGCCCGGGTGGAAGGCGACTTGTTCCGTCTCAGCGAAGAAGTTGTCGACGTTTCGATTGAGCGTCATCTTGCCGACTAGCTTAACGGGCACATCTTCTTCTGGCCACAACTTCGTCGGGTCTAAAATGTCAAAGTCGAATTTGAACTCGTCCTCTTCTGCGAGAATCTGTAAGCCGAGCTCCCATTCTGGATAGTCGCCCTTGTCGATGGCCTCATACAAGTCAACGCGATGGAAGTCGGCATTCTTACCGAGCGCCTTTTGAGCTTCGTCCCAAACTAAGGAATGGATACCGAGTTTCGGTTTCCAATGGAACTTGACGAAATGTGCTTTCCCTTCGGCATTGACGAGCCGGAACGTATGCACCCCGAACCCTTCCATCATGCGCAGGCTGCGCGGGATGGCCCGGTCACTAAGTGCCCACATGACCATATGGGCCGCCTCTTGGTTTTGACCGACAAAATCCCAAAACGTGTCGTGGGCGCTCCCGCCTTGCGGGACTTCCGTATGCGGCTCCGGTTTCACGGCATGAACGAGGTCAGGGAACTTAATCGCGTCTTGGATAAAGAAGACGGGGATGTTGTTTCCGACGAGGTCATAGTTGCCTTCATCTGTATAAAACTTTGTTGCAAAACCACGGACGTCACGGACCGTGTCACCCGAACCGCGGGATCCTTGTACGGTCGAGAAACGAACGAACACCGGAGTCACTTTCGATGGATCGTTCAAGAAGTCGGCTTTCGTATATTCGGCGAGTGGCTCATACACTTGGAACTCCCCGTGCGCCCCGACACCACGAGCATGGACGATTCGTTCCGGGATACGCTCGTGATCGAAATGCGTCATCTTCTCCCGAAAATGGAAATCCTCAATTAGGGTCGGTCCCCGCCGACCGGCTTTGAGTGAAAACTCGTCCTCCGCCATCTTCAACCCTTGATTCGTCGTGAGCCCGGCCTGTTGCTCGTTGTCAATCGTATGTTGTTTCAGCTGCTCTTCTTTCTTATTCCCCATGTCATTGCCTCCCCTTTAAGTATGCGCACCCGTGTAAGCCACGTTTTGGCCTACTTAACGAGTTTTCCCTAACCGAACGAGAAAAAACCCCCCTTTTTATAAAAGGGGGAAGTTCAGCGTAGCATCGATAGCGTCTTCGTCTTCCCGTCCGACAGCGTGTAGCGGACGATATAGTGCCGGTCCGTCGTCTCGACCGTAGCCGAGCGAATTTTCGTCGGGCGCTCGCCGAGGTGGAGGAGCGTCAAGTACGTCACGCCTTTTCCACGCTTCGTCGTCGCGACTTGATTGCGGCGTTGCCAGTCGTAATCACGATACGACACGTAACTCGAACCGATAGAAAGTGTCGGGATCGCATCGACCTCGAGCTGCAAGAGGTGAAGGGAGCGTCCTGACGCGTCTTTGAAATAGGCATAACGACTTCCACTCTCCGTTCGGTTCAACCCGACCCCGAGGTGGAACCGTTGAACGAACGAAGCGGTCACGGGACTCGTGACGCGGTCGTAGACGAGCATCGTCCCGTCCCGGTCGTAAGCGAGTCGACGCGTATGGGCCATGCTGCTCCCGATCAACTGGCTCGTCCCGGCGGCCGTCCATTGCGTCGACGACGCCCCGACGGACGTGATGCGGCTTCGCCCCAAATTGCTCGAGGTCAAATTGAAGCTCTTGCCGGACACATGGACCGTGTTGTGGGCCGCCGCGGGTAATACGGCTTGTCGCTCGGGTCGGGACGTATAACCGTAGCGACCGCTCTCGACGATGAAGTCTCGTCCGTAACCGGAGACGTCAATCGATAAGTCATCGGCATGTTTGTGGACGTTGCTGTGATAGCCGGCTGTCATCATGACGTGGACGGCATCCTCGAACGCCCCGGCGCGGCCGCCCCAATGTTGGCGGAAGAACGCGTATTGATCCGACAGGCGCCCGACCCGTGTCGTCGGGGCTGTTCCGCGCGTCCCGCCGCTCATCGCGTAAAGCAGGTGTGGGGAACGGTCGACGTGTGGGATGGCCTCCGGATGATGGACGAGCGACGGGGTGTCGCCGAACATCGGCAACGTTCCGTTCGGTTTAAGCATATAGGTCAGCGCGTTCGGCATATCCTTTACGTCTAGCATCCGGCTTGATAATCCGAAGCGATTGGCGGCGGCCCAGTCGTTGAAGCGGCTGAGTGTGTCATACATATAGATTTGATAAAACGGCGAATGCTCGAGATGGACACCGTCGGCACTCAGGCTGTGATTCAGCTGGGCAGTCAGTCGGTTCGTGGCGAGCGTGCGCCAGCCGGCGGAACGATCGAACGAGCGATGCGTCTCGGAGATGGCGGTGAGCGCCATGTCTTGAAAGATGCCGTGATTGTTTTTCGATTTATAGAAGCTCGGTGTCGCTAGTAGCGTCGCGTGCTCATACAGCGTCTTCGCGAACAGTTGCGAGAACGCCGGGTCGTCATTCACACGTGACGTCCGGTAGACGTTCCAAAAATTGAGCAGATGAAACGTCCGGATGGCGGTCCCGTGGTCATGATAAGGCCACGTATGGCGCTTATAGTCCTCGACCGGATATTGTTTCGTCCAGCTTTGGACGATCCGTTTCCCGTAACGGAGGTACTCGTCCCGTCCGTTCACCGTATAGGCTTGTGTCAGTTGGTTGAGCGTCGTGAAATAATGGATTTGAAAGACGAACGAATTAGAGTCGACTTTCGGGATCGACGTGTCAAATCGATATGTATCAACGTTCGGGACCCGGAGCGTGTAGGGAGGGGACGGGATATACCAGTTTCCTCGCAAGGCGGCATCGGCTCGGGTGACGGCGTTCGTAGGCGACAGGACATCATATGTATATGGGGACGCCCCGCGGGTGAGCGTCCGCATATATTCGTGCGTCAGCCGGGCGTACGCGTCTGACGAGAATGTCGCGCGTGAGAGGTGACTCGCCTGTAGCGTGCCGTCTTGCTTTCGGACGTACCACGTCGTCTTGCCATCGGTGACGCGATAATAGCTCCCTGACGTCGTGATGGCCTGAAACGTCTTGGTGCCTCTCAATGTCGATTTCGGGGTGAGCGTCTTGCCGACAAATTGATAGAGCGTGGCACCGGCTCGGACGTTCAGCTGATACGGTGCCGATGCGGCCGCTTCCGCGCCGAGCGGCGGGAACAACGAACCGACCAATAGGGCGATGACAACAGCACATAGGTGTCTTCTCATGCATCTCGTCCTTTCTACATCAACGAAAACGACAAAAACCTTCTCCTTATCATTAGCCGAAGGAGAAGGGAAGTCCTGCCTGTTCCGTTGATTAGAGGGCGGCCCAGACGTTTTGTTTTAAGACGATCTGTTGCACGTCTTCCGGATCAATCCCGTATTTGGTCGAAATGGTCCGGGTCACACGTGAACGGATATCGGGGTGGTCCGACGCTTTCGTCTCATACACATCGTTCCAGGCCCGCCATACGCGAACTTCTTCCTCGGATAGTTGGGAATCCCACTCTTTCTCGCGCAACTGCCACCCGAACGTCATCTCTTCGTAATCGCCGGGAGCGACCGTTCCGGCGAGTCCCCAGTCACCACCGGGACCGAAGACGGCTTGTCCGAGCGGTGAGTCGGTACCGATGTACGCCTCATGGTCGTAATATTGGATTAATGCCGCTTGGAACGTGTCGCGGTGTTTAACTTCGTCGATGACGTCGTGACTGATTGCCTGTAGCGTCTCCACGTCCGGTTGGCCGTGCACGACGACGTCGTACTCATAGCGTACCGTCTCGTCTTCTTCGACGGCTCGACTTTCTTTTATCGTGTACGGTCGGTCCGTCGTTTGGACCGATTCGGTCTGCGTCGACTCCGGCTCGCTCTCGGCGTCGTTCGGCCAGACGTAGATGGCGAAAGCGAGCGCTGGGAGGACTAGCAAGCCTCTTCGGGTACGGTACACCCATGTTGGTTTTCGTCTGTTTTTCTTTTTCTGTCTCATGTCGTTCACTCCTTGCGATATGTATCAAAAAAGCCCCTGAACGTCAGGGGCGGACGGTGTCGGATTGTCGCGTCCGATCGAGTCGGACGATGCGGGTATCGTCATTGTCGATGCCGCGTACGAGATCACTTAATAGTCGAGAGCCGAGCATGCTGTAGACCGTGCCGTTCCCACCGTAACCGAGCAAATAATACAGGTGCGGCCGGTCCGGGTGTTCCCCGATGAACGGCAATTGATCGATGGATTCCCCGAACAATGCCGCCCAAGCGTATTCAACTGTCAACTCATACATCGGAAACAACGTCTCGACTTCCTGCTTGATGCGTTCGGCGCGTTTGCGAATGAGCGCCTCGCTATGCGGCGTCTCAGGCTTTTCTTCATCGAGACCGCCGGCGATGATGCGTCCGTCAACGGTCGTCCGGACGTATAGGTAGGGACGCTTCGTCTCCCAAATCAGCGCTTGGCCGTCCCAATCATCGAAGTGGGGGAGCGGATTTGTCGCGATGGCGTAGGACCGGTTCAACTCGATGCGGTGGGGATCGAGGAGCGGGGAGGCGCCATATCCGGTCGCGAAGATGATGTGATTCGCATAAAACATCTCGTGTGGCTGTGGCGTCATCACGAGCCAACCGTCTCCGTCCGGGACGACGTCCGTCACCTCGGTCTCCTCAAAGAACGGCACACCGGCTTTTGATAGATGACGCACGACTTGACGGCTAAGGGTGAGCGGATTGACCTCGGCGTCACCTTTCGTCACGAGCGCGGCCGGCTTCTCGAACGGGAAACGCGCCTTCAGCGCGTCGCGGTCGAGCCACTCGGCAAAAAAGCCATGTCTCGTAAGCATCTCATATTCTCGTTTCAATTTCGTGACATCTTCGTCACAGCTTGCGAAACAGAGGCTGTCCCGGCGCAGATAGACATCGTTCGCCCCGACGGTTGCGGCGACGTCATCAAGGGCGTCGACCGCCTCGGCGCATAGGCGATAGAAGCGGACGGCGTCCGCTTCCCCGATTTGGTCGGCGAGCTCGTGCAACATGATGTCGTTCGAGTATTGGATGAGGCCGGTGTTGGCGGCGGTGCTGCCGGCCCCGACTTTCCCTTTGTCGACAACGGCGACATCGACGCCGTCTTGATGAAGCGTATACGCAGTCAACACGCCGGACATGCCCGACCCGATGACGAGGACGTCGTAGCGCTCTCGTTTCATCGGGCGCTCCAACACGATGTCTTCCGATTCCGTCGTCGGCCAATACAAGTTCCCGTTATGCAGTTCCATCCGTTCATCCTCCGCTTCGTTCATATCTTCCCTATACATCCCCGATTCTGCGAAATGAAAACACAAAAAACCGCAGACGAGTTTGTCTGCGGTTCAGGCGTTATTTGGTGATGACGACCGTTTTAGCGGAAGCACCTTTCGTATACGTGATGCGTTTGACGTTCTCCGCGCCGCGAATCTCGGCGAGGTTCGTCCCGTCGACGATCACTTCTTTGACGGTCGCACCTTTGAAGTCGATGATGGCACCGGCTTTCTCAGGCTTCACTTGAACGACGATGTTTTTAAGTGGGTCACCTGTGAGTTCCGTGTGGATGCCACGGACGAAGATGCCGTTCTTGAAGTTCGTACCTTTGCCGATTGTAACTCCAATGAAGTCCTCTTGAAGCACGAGGCGTGCGGCCGGATGGTTCTCGACCGTGTAGCGTTTCAATTCGACTTCTGGCGTTTCCGGCTCAGGTTTCAAGTCGATTTGGACGAGCACCGGATCGTGGTCACTCGCGCGGCCCGACATCTCTGTGAAGTCGGCGTTGACGTGAATCATATCAATCTCCGTCGAAGCAGCGAGACGGTTCGATACGAGGATGTGGTCAAGCACTTGCGAGTTGCCTTGATAGACGTACGAATATCGGTCCGCAGCCGGCACTTTCTCGACCATGTTCGTCATCAAGTCGCCCTTGAAGATTTGCATGGCGTCTGAGAACTCGAAGTCGTTGAAGTCACCGAGCGCGACGACGTTCGCATCCAGGTTGTCGGCTTTCACATCCGCCACGAAATCATGGACGATTTGTGCGATTTTCTTACGTTGGACTTCACTACCGAGGACGACCGGTTGCTGTGAACCGAAGAAGCCTGTGTCGCCGCCTTTCGAGTTCCAGTGGTTGGCGATGACGATGACGTTCTCGCCTTGGAAGTCGAACTGGGCCGCGAGCGGCTTACGCGAACTATTGAACGCCGGGTTGAGCGGGTCGATGCGTCCTGGGTTGTGCGTCAACTTCCCGTTCTCATAGCCGACAGCCGTCGTCGCGTCACCTTCTGGCGCACCTTCTGTGAGCGAGACGCGTTCTGGGTCATACAGGAAACCGACGCGGATGTTGGCGTTCGGTGCGCCACCGTCTTTGTTGTTTTCCGGGTCGATATTGACGTACTTGTACGTCTTGCCGCCGACAGCGACGATGTTGTCAATCAAGCGCTGGTAGCTTTGGTCAGCCGCTGCATCTCCCGCGCTTTGGCCGTTGTTGTCCTGGACCTCGGTCACCCCGATGATGTCCGGGCTGTTCAATTCTTCGACGAACGCTTTCGCGAGCTTGAGCGCCTTGTCGTCCGACGTCTCTTTTATGTTGTTCGAGAAGTTCTCGAGGTTGTACGAGGCGATCGTCAACTTGTCTTCTTCTGCTTGGATGAACGTCGTCTCCCGTTTCGCGTCACCTTTCACGAAGGCAGACTTCATCTCATCGAGCCCGACTTGAATCTTATAGTTGCCGAACGAGTATCCGACGACCCCGACGATCGGTCCGTTGAACAAGTCGCCCGTCGCGACGTCGAACTCACGCGCTTCGACGTTCGGTTCGAGACGGAACTGGATCCGTTCTGGGTTGGCGTCATCTTTCTTCAGGAGAATACCGCCGTTGAACGTCTCTGTCGGTGTGCTTTCGAGCACGGTGACGAGGTCCCCGTACTGTTGCGGCGAGACCGACTTCAAGTTGCCCGTCTCGACGCGCATGCCTTCAAGGCTTTCCCAGAAGTCGATGGCGTCTTTGTCCGGGTTGAAGATGGCGAGCGCGTCGCTGTCGATAAACTCGGTCGGTAAGTTCGACTCGTCAATCTTGACCGGTGTCGGGAGCTTCACCCCGCTCTTCAAGACGTCGACTTTGCCGTTACGTGTGTCGATTTGCGTCATCTTCATGTCCGTCTGCTGGCGGTCGCTATAGCCTTCGATCGCATATTCGCTGACGAGACCTTTCACGCTGACGAGATCACCGACTTGGATGCCCGGGATCGAGCGTCCGCCGTACAAGACGATGGCTTCAGACGTTCGTGGGTCTTGGTCGGCTTCCATGTCCGGTGTTTGGATGTAATAGTATGTCGTACCGTTTGAGACGAACGAGTACGTGACGATGCCTTCGACACCTTCGACCGTCTGTCCGTTCATCGGTGACGTATGGCTTGCGCCTTGAATGTCGTGGATGCGAATCTTATCCGTGATCTTATAGTCATATGTCGTCAAGGCGCTGAACGTGTCGTTTGCTTTGACGGCCGTCTTCAACGTCTGCGATGATTCGATGCGAATCGGTGCCGTGTAGCGGGTACCGTTCACTTTCGGGTCCGACCCGTCGAGCGTGTAGTAAATCTCGGCTTCCGCCGTCGTCGTCGAGAGCGTAACGTCTTGTGGCCCGACGAACGTGCCGGCGCCAGGTGCCGCAATGGCTGGGCGGAGAACCGATGAATCGATGACAGTATCGGCGACGCTGCGCGGGATGATTTGGTACGTGTTATCGAACTGTTGCACGATGCCCGTGATCGTCGAGTAATTGACGCCTGTCTGGAGGTCGAGGATGCCGCGCTCATCGCGGACGACGAACTCTTTCGTTCCATCCGTCGCCGTCAAGTTTTGTCCGCTACCAGAGAGCGTCACGTTCTTCACGGTGACGAGTTCAGATTCGACGTCTTCATTGATTTGCTCACCCGTCAACACTTGCGGGGCTGGTACTTCGGTCGCTTGTTTCGAGACGACGACGGCGTTGTTCAATTGAAGGAGTTCACGGTATGACCCGAGCGCGCCCGTCACGACGACCTCATCGCCAACGTTGACCGCGAGGGAAGTCGGTCGAATCGACAGACCGCCTGTCGCGTCCTGAATCGAAATCGTGTTCGCGAGCTTCGCCGTGACGATTCCTTTGACCGTGACCGTCGCGCCGTCTGCTTGCGTGCGTGCATCCGCGATGGAGATTGGTGTCACCGGTGCCGGTGGTTCTTCGATTGTGCCGCCATCCCCATATTCAACGCCTTGGAACGTATGTTTTCCTAAGTTCGTGAACGTATCGATTGGAAGTGCGTTCCATTCGTTGGCTGGCTCGAATGCGTCGCTGCCATTCGCGTCGCCAGTCGTGACCGTATCTTTACGGACGAGCGTCTGATCGACAGATGAAACCGTCGTACCCCACTTCGGTGACGGACGGAAACCGACTTGTCCGAACACGTCGAGAACCGTCGTGCCTTTCTTCAAGACGAGCGCATCGTCGCCGTTGAAGTTTGTCACGCCGCTCGTGACGTTCGCCCTCGCTTTAAGCGCATCGCTCGCGCTTCCGTTGACGATGACGTACGTCGCTCCTGGTTGAAGCGTCCCCGTTAAGTTCAATGTCGTGCCGACGGTCGCGCTACCGTTCGTATACAGTTCGAGCTTATAGTCCGCAAGGTTGATGACCGAGCTCGTTCCGTTGAACAGTTCGATGGCTTTGTTGTTGCTTGACCCTTCCACATACTCCGAGATGAATAAATCTGTTGCGTTCAGTCCTTCTGCTTGAACGTTAGCCGCGATCGGCGTCAAGCTGCTCGCGATGAGTCCGACAGACAAGGCGAGTCCTGTCATTTTTTTGAACGAGCGTGATGGTTGAATCCCCATGTTTCTAGTCTCCCTTATTTATGTAAGATGGCTGATACGCGTGTTGCTGAATATAACGTCACTTGTCCCGTTTAGTTGCCCCCCTCACACCACACGACAAGATAAATGATAGCGCTTACATTATTCTACTTTACGATATGTGCCTGAGATGATTCCCCTCATCAGGAATGGTGCAATTCGCTATCATTTACCAACTTTTAAACTACATGTTAAACATAACCAAGCAGACGTCAGAACTCAATCCTCTTAACGTGAAGTTCATATTACATTTTGATGACAAAGGAAAATCGGTTTTTAGTTTGTCGAATAGTGTTGACGGAATCAGGCGCAACTTTTACAATTCTCTAATACAAATTAAATGTATCGGTGAACTGAGGATTGAAAAGGAGGACATGAATGACGACAACGACTTACCCGGTCATCCCGGGAGCTGGCGCATTTTATTATGAAGGAAACGAGACCGGTATCCTGTTATGTCATGGATTCAACGGGACGCCCCAAAGTGTCCACGAGGTCGCCCTCGACTTGATGGGGAGTGGGTTTACGGTGTACGCACCGCGTCTCGCCGGACACGGCACCGACCCAGAGGACTTTAGACGGTCGACGAGGGACGATTGGTACGAGACGGTCATCGATGGGGTACGTCTTCTACGAGAGCGATGTCGTCACGTGATCATCGTCGGACAATCGATGGGTGGAACGCTCGCGCTGAAGGCCGCGCTCGCAGGTCACGTCGACGCCATCGTCACGATTAACGCCGCGTTGTCGGTACCGGGTTATGCCTGCCACGCCGCGGACGGAATTTGTCGATTTATCGACGAGGACGAGCCTGACATTTTGGCGGAAGGAGTTCATGAAATCGTCTACGACAAAGTGCCGACATCGGCGATTCGACAGCTGCTCGCCTTAATCGAAGACGTCCGCCCGCACGTGTCGCGCGTCTTGGTCCCGACATACGTCATCCATTCGGCGGTTGACCATGTCGTGCCGCCGGAAGACTCGGTCTGGTTATACGAACAAGTGAGAGGTCCGAAAGCGCGTGCCGTACTCGAGCAATCCTATCATGTGGCGACGATGGACAATGACCGAGAGCGGCTTTCCGGGCTCATCGCCTCGTATTGTGAACAAGTTTCGTCTGTTTCGAAAATGTAGTCGTCGGACTGCATTTTTTTGTGCCGTCTTACTTTGCAAGCGCTTGCGCCAATGCTATTGTAAGATTAGATTTATCGAAAAACAGGTATGTATCTGTCTAATACATTGACTACAGTCACTAGGAGGAACTTGACGTATGGAGACGGCGTTCAGACGAGTGGAGCAACAGACGGTCACACGCACATGGTGGAAAGAAGCGATCGCGTATCAAATCTATCCGCGCAGTTTCAACGATTCGAACGGGGACGGGATCGGCGACCTTCGCGGAATCATCGAGAAGCTCGATTATCTCGAGGATTTGGGCATCGACGTGATTTGGATTTGCCCGATGTATAAGTCACCGAACGATGACAACGGCTATGACATCTCGGACTATCAAGGCATCATGGAAGAGTTCGGGACGATGGAGGATTTCGACGCGTTGCTTCAGGCGGTTCACGCACGGGGGATGAAGCTACTGTTAGACCTCGTCGTCAACCATACGTCAGACGAACACCCGTGGTTCGTCGAGTCACGACAGTCCATAGACAGTCCGAAGCGGGACTGGTACATCTGGCGGGACGGGCAAGGCGGCGAGCCGCCGAACAACTGGGCGAGCATCTTCGGCGGTTCGGCGTGGGAGCTCGACCCGGAGACGAACCAGTATTATTTACACGTATTTTCAAAGAAGCAACCCGACCTCAACTGGGAGAACGGGGACGTGCGGACGGCCGTCTACGACATGATCAACTGGTGGCTCGACAAAGGCATTGACGGCTTCCGTGTCGACGCGATTAGCCACATCAAAAAGAAGCCGACGGACACGATGCTGCCGTCACCGGACGGAAAGAAGTACGTGACGGCCTTCTCGATGTATTCCAATATCGATGGCATCCACGAGTACTTGCAAGAGATGAAGCGCAAAACGTTCGCGAACTATGACATTATGACCGTCGGCGAGACGAATGGGATTGAGCCGGAAGCGGCGGACCTTTGGATGGGACCGGATAACGGGGCGATGAACATGGCGTTCCATTTCGATCACGTCGACATCATGCGACAGTCACGACTCGCCCCGCTCGATGTCGTCGAGCTAAAACGGATTTTCGACAAGTGGCAACAAGGGCTACTTGAGACAGGGTGGAACGCACTCTATATCGAGAACCATGACATGGTCCGTGCCGTCTCGCTCGTCGGGGACGAGAATCACTATTGGCGCGAGAGCGCGACCGCGCTCGGGATGATGTACTTCTTCATGCACGGGACGCCGTTCATTTACCAAGGGCAAGAGATTGGGATGAAGAACGTGCCGCTCCCGTCGATTCATGACTACGATGACGTCGCCACGAAGAACGAGTATTTCGAGCGCATCGCGAACGGGATGAGCGAAATCGATTCGATGCAACAAGTGTGGGGCACGTCGCGCGACAACGTCCGGACCCCGATTCAATGGGACGCTTCGCCACACGCGGGGTTCTCGACGGTGACGCCGTGGATGCCGGTCCATGAAGAGTACGAGACGCTAAACGTGGAGGCCCAGGCGAAGGACGCCCACTCCATCTTATCGTTCTACAAGACGATGATTCGTCTCCGTCGCGCGGAGGAGACGTTCACGTACGGCAGCTATCGTGACGTGTTGCCGGATCATCGCCAAGCGTTCGTTTATGAGCGGGCGTTCGAGGACAAGCGTTTCTTAATCGTCACGAATTTGACGGCCAATCCGACGATGGTGACGCTTCCGGACGTCGTGACGGGTACGCTCGTCTTGACGAATGAGCTTGACCCGGAACCGATTGATACCGAGACGTTTCTATTGAAACCGTTCGAGGCGAGATTGTATCGCCTTTGACCCGACTTACGGGCACTTTCCTAGCTGAGGAGAGTGTCCGTTTTGTCGTTTTTAGACAACCTTACGCTGTAACAGGTTTGAAAATAAAAGATTTTAGCGAACCATTTATGTATTTAAAAGTAAATTAAATTCCAATTTAAGGTTTATATAAATCGGTGATAAAAGAAAAAAATATCGGGTCTCTTCTTATTAACAAGGTCACGTGAATTCGAATTTAAACGAGCAGGAGAGATGAAACGGACGGAAAAGTAAGCTATACTGGGAATCAACAACACATTGAGAGAGCATTCAAAATGATGTTCGAGATTGAGGGGCAAGAAAATCGGGTATGAAAGGTAAGATATTCGATGCCATCAATCGCAATCAGAGAAAAGGAATCTGCATTCACTAATGTAAAAGATTACCTTACAAGGCATAATGAGAAAATTTGAAGGAGGGAACACTTTGTCCGCACTGCATTGGGTGATTTTATCGCCTTTTTTATTCGCGCTCATCATCCCGTTTTTGTTTAAGTACGTTTCAAAAATTCATACAGGATGGTTCGTCTGGTTGTTGCCGACGGCCTTGTTCATCTACTTCATGAACTGGCTACCGGTCATCTCGTCCGGACAAGTCGTCGAGACGAGTGTGTCCTGGATTCCAGCACTCGGTATTGAGTTCACCGCTTATTTAGACGGACTGAGTATGCTGTTCGTCCTGTTGATTACCGGAATCGGGTCGCTCGTCGTCTTGTACTCGATTTTCTATCTATCGAAGAAAGAGCGGCTCGGTAACTTCTACGTCTATTTGATGCTCTTTATGGGCGCGATGCTCGGCGTCGTCTTATCGGACAACTTGATCGTCTTGTACGTGTTCTGGGAAGTGACGAGCATGGCCTCGGCCCTCCTCATCAGTTACTGGTTCCATAAAGACAAGTCGACGAAAGGTGCCCAAAAATCGATGCTCATCACCGTGGCCGGCGGACTCGCCATGCTCGGTGGATTCGTGTTGCTCTATCAAATGACGGGCACGTTCAGCATCCGAACAATCATCGAGAACGTCGATGTCGTCCAGGCGAGCCCGCTCTTCGTACCGGCGATGCTCCTCGTCCTGCTCGGCGCGTTCACGAAATCGGCCCAGTTCCCGTTCCACATCTGGTTGCCGGACGCGATGGAAGCCCCGACGCCGGTCAGTGCATACTTGCACTCGGCGACGATGGTCAAGGCCGGGATTTATCTCGTCGCTCGGATGACGCCGGTGTTCGGCGGCTCGAACGTCTGGTTCTGGACGCTGTCCATCGTCGGACTCGTGACACTCCTTTGGGGTTCAATCTCAGCCGTCCGACAAAAGGACTTGAAAGGGATTCTCGCCTTCTCGACGGTGAGTCAGCTCGGTCTCATCATGTCGCTCCTCGGTGTCGGCTCGGCCGCGCTGACGGGTGGGGCAGATGACCCGATCTACTCGCAAGCGATTCTCGTCGCGGTGTTCCACTTGTTCAACCATGCGACGTTCAAAGGCGCGCTCTTCATGGCGGTCGGGATTATCGACCACGAGACGGGGACGCGGGACATCCGCAAACTCGGGGGCTTGATGACGGTCATGCCAATCACGTTCACCGTCTCGCTCATCGGTCTCGCCTCGATGGCGGGCCTCCCGCCGTTCAACGGATTCTTGAGTAAAGAGAAGTTCTTCTCGGCGATGTTGAACGTTCGTAACTTCGAAGCGTTCGACGTCGGCTCACTCGGGTTCATGTTCCCGCTCATCGCCTGGATTGCGAGTATCTTCACGTTCCTCTACAGCTTGATCATGTTCTTCCACACGTTCCGTGGAAAGTTCGAGCCGAGCAACTATGAACGGAAGGTGCACGAGGCGCCGATCGGGATGCTCATCAGCCCGATCATTCTCGTCGTCCTCGTCATCGTCTTCGGTTTGTTCCCTAACTTGTTGTCGTACTCGATTATCGAGCCGGCGAAACAAGCGATCTTGCCGACGCTCTTGCCGGAAGGGGAACAGTTCGTCGTCGATATTAAGATTTGGCACGGGGTCAACACAGAGCTGCTCATGACGCTCGGTGTCGTCTTGATCGCCTCGTTCTTGTTCTATCTCATGCACCGTTGGATGAAACTCGCGATTTATAACCGTGAGCGTGATCCGTTCAACTGGTTCTATGACAATGCGCTCACTGGTCTCACGTCAGGTTCGCAGTGGATCACACGCCTGCAAATGACGGGGCTGTTGCGTGACTACTTCGCGTATATCTTCACGTTCATGCTGCTCCTCGTCGGCTACACGTTCTGGCGATTCGATGCGTTCGCCATCGACACGGCAAACACGAGCGTGATCGAGCCGTTCATGTGGATCTTGATCCCGCTCCTCATCGGGGCAATCGTCACGATCCCGTTCTTGAACCACCGCATCACGGCGGTCATCGTCGTCGGGGTCATCGGCTTCTTGCTCGCGCTGTTGCTCATCGTGTTCCGGGCGCCTGACCTTGCCCTCACGAAGCTCCTCGTCGAGACGGTGACGCTCGTCATCTTCATGCTCGCGTTCTACCACTTGCCGGAGATGCGGAAAGAGAAGTTCACGCCGCGTTTGAACGTGGCGAACCTCCTCATCTCGATTGGGGTCGGTGTCACGATGACGCTCGTCGCTCTTAGTTCGGCAGCGCTCGGGAACGAGGCCGGTTTTGAATCGATTTCAGATTACTTCCTCGAGAACGCGAAAGAACTTGCCGGCGGCTATAACGTCGTCAACGTCATCCTCGTCGACTTCCGTGGACTTGATACGTTGCTCGAAGTACTCGTGTTGGCCGTCGCGGCCCTCGGGATTGTCACCTTGATTAAACTACGCTTGAAAGGAGGAGAAGACGTATGAAGAGACAAGTGAGAGCCAGCAACTTGATGCTCCATAGCATCACGCGGGTCGTCACGTTCATCTTGCTCGCATTCTCGATTTATCTGTTCTTCGCCGGGCACAACAGCCCGGGCGGAGGGTTCATCGGTGGATTGATGACGGCGAGTGCGCTTCTCCTCATGTATTTGGGTTTTGACATGAAGCGTGTGAAAAAAGCGATCCCGTTCAACTTCACGACGATGATCGCCGTCGGCTTGCTCGTCGCCCTCTTTACGGGCGTCTCGAGTATGCTGTTCGGCTACCCGTTCTTGACCCAGTTTTTTGAATACTACGACTTGCCGGTACTCGGAAATACCGAGCTGTCGACGGCGCTCCCGTTTGACCTCGGTATCTACTTGGTCGTCGTAGCCATTGCCCTGACGATAATTTTAGCGATTGCGGAGGATGTTTCGTAATGGAAATACTCATGTCGATTACGGTCGGTGTCCTCTTCATGGTCGGCACTTACCTGTTACTGACGAAAAGCTTGTTGCGAATCGTGCTCGGACTCATCTTGCTGTCGCACGGGGCGCACTTCTTACTCCTGACGATGTCGGGACTACAGAGCGGGACACCACCGCTCCTTGATTTAAATTCAGAAGCGTATGCGGACCCGTTGCCACAGGCACTCGTCTTGACGGCAATCGTCATCAGCTTCGGAATGACATCATTTTTACTCGTCTTGTCTTACCGGACGTACAAAGCGTTCAAGACGGACGATTTAGAACAGTTGAGGGGGTCAGCCGATGAATAACTTGCTCGTACTCCCATTCCTCATCCCGTTCGCGATCGGGGCGATCTTGATCTTGTTCTCGAAGCAAATCGGATTGCAACGTTTCCTGAGCGGATTGACGTCGATTCTTATGCTCGGTGTCGCGGTTTACCTCCTAAGCGTCGTCCGAACCGAGGGCGTCGTCGTGTTAGAAGTCGGTAACTGGTCGGCACCGTTTGGGATCGTGCTCGTCGCGGACTTGTTCGCGGCGATCATGGTGCTCATGTCCGCCATCGTCGGACTGCTCTGTCTCTTCTTCGCCTTCCGGACGATTGCGCCGGAACGTGAAAAGTTCTACTTCTACCCGTTCTACTTCTTCTTGTTGACGGGTGTGAACGGTGCCTTCTTGACAGGGGACATCTTCAACTTGTTCGTCTTCTTCGAAGTCATGCTCATCTCGTCTTACGTCTTGATCGTCATGGGCGGGACGAACTATCAACTCCGTGAGTCGCTCAAGTACGTCGTCATGAACATCTTCGCCTCGATCTTGTTCATCGCGACGATGGCGTTCACGTACGCGGTCACCGGTACGCTCAACATGGCGCAACTCGCCGAGCGTGTCGCCGAGCTCGAGCAGGTCGGGGTATTGAACGTCATTGCAATGTTCTACTTCGTCGTCTTCGGAATGAAAGGGGCGCTGTTCCCGCTTTACTTCTGGTTGCCGCGTTCCTACTATGGACCGCCGGCCGCGGTCGCCGCTTTATTCGGTGGCTTGTTGACGAAAGTCGGGATTTACGCGATTATCCGGACGTTCACGCTCATCTTCCCGCACAATCAAGAGTTCACGCAGCCGATCCTCATCTGGGTCGGGGCGATCACAATTGTCATCGGTGGGCTCGGAGCCGTCTCGAACTTCGACTTTAAGCGCATCCTGTCGTACCACATCGTGTCGCAGGTCGGTTATATGGTCATCGGTCTCGGGCTTTACACGAGTCTCGCGATTGCGGCGGCGATTTATTATATCGTCCACAACATCATCGTGAAGACGGCGCTCTTCCTCTATGCGGGGACAGCGCAACGGATCACCGGGACGACCGATTTGAAACAGATGGGCGGCTTGTTGAAGACGCACCCGCTTCTCGGGTGGATGTTCTTCATCACCGGAATCGCCATCGCCGGGATTCCACCGTTCAGTGGCTTCGTCAGTAAGCTGTCACTCGTCGTCTCGAGCTTTGAGACGGAGCAATACGTCGTCGGCGGGATCGCACTCGCCGTCGGGATGTTGACGCTCTTCTCGATGATTAAAATCTTCATGTACGTGTTCTGGGGCGAGCAAAAGCACACGAAAGCCCAAGGCAAGACAAAAGTCGGCGACTTGTTGCTCCCGGCCATCCCGCTCGTCATCTTGACGACGGTGCTCGGTGTCGCGGCCCAGCCGATTCTCTCGTTCTTCCTCGAGGCGTCGAACCAGTTGCTCGATCCGTCGATTTATATTGATTCAGTCTTGAAAGGAGGGGGCGCATGACGTTCCAAGTCGTGTTAAACACCGTCATCGCCATCATGTGGGCGGTGCTTTGGAATAGCTATACCGGCGTCGATTTCCTGCTCGGTTATATCGTCGGGATTTTCATCCTGTTCGTCTTGCGTCGCTTCCTCCATTTCGATTTCTATATGCGTCGCGTCTTCGCCGCGTTCAAGCTGATCGCCTTGTTCATCAAGGAATTGATTATGTCGAACATCGATGTCGTCAAGGTGCTCCTCAGCCCGAAGTTCGATATCGAGCCCGGCATCATCGAGGTGCCGACACAGCTCAAGTCGGACTGGGAGTTGACGCTCCTCGCGTCGCTCATCAGCCTGACGCCGGGAACGCTCTCGATGGACTTTGCTGAAGACAAAAAGTCGATTTTCGTCCATTCGATTCACGTCCCGGATAAGGAACAGATGATTCGAGAGATTCACGACACGTTTGAGAAAGCGATTATGGAGGTGACGCACTAATGTTTAAAGTGTTGCTCATGATTGCCTTGTTCTTCATGTCCATCTCGCTCGTCATCTCGTTCATCCGGACCGTGAAAGGGCCGACGATGCCGGACCGCATCGTCGCGCTCGATGCAATCGGCATCACGCTCATCGGGGTCATCGGAATTTTGATGATCCTTCAAGAGACGATCGCGTACGCCGAAGTCATCCTCGTCATCGGGATTTTAGCGTTCATCGGGACGATCGCCTTGTCGAAATTTATTGAGAGGGGGGATATCTTTGACCGCGATTGAATGGATTGTTGCGATTCTTTGTCTCATCGGTGGATTCCTCAGCTTTGTCGGGGGAATCGGCTTTATCCGTTTCCCGGACGTCTACGGACGGACGCACTCCGCGACGAAGAGCGCCACGCTCGGCGTCATCACCGTCATGGTCGGGACGTTCCTCTACTTCCTGTTCGCGGAAGGGATGTTCTCCGGCAAGATTCTACTGACGATCATCTTCGTCTTCTTGACGGCACCGCTCGCGGCCTTGATGGTATCCCGTGCCGCCTACCGGACCGGGGTCCCGCTCTCTAACTTGACGACGCAGGACGATTTGAAAAAGAAATACCCGGAAGAACGAAAAGACGTAAACTGACACTCTCCACAGCGGGGAGTGTTTTTTAGGAGGGGTTCGATGCATCACTTTGAAATCGGCAACGACATCGAGTCGCATTCGTTCACGATCGTCGAGGCGGATCGTGAGACGTTGACGATCGCGCTGTTCGGCCATGAGGAACGGGTGCGCGTCACGGACTACGTCACGTTCGTGCGTACGCTGACGGACGCCTATCACCGGCTCGACGGGACAGCCGAGCTCGTCCGTGTAGACGGCAGCGCCCTGTTGACGCTCACGTTCAACCGAGGCCGGGTCGCGGTACGGCTCGTCCGGGACACGTCAGTTCGAACGTTTCAAACCGATCAAAGCTATGTGACGGCGGCGCTCGCGCAAATCGGGATTGTCGAATAGGTTGTGACAAAAGCGGGAAAAGAGCATATGATAGAGGTTGACTATACGGAAAGGGGTGTCGGGTATGGATGGCACGAAACGCGCGGACATTCGCCCAGGGCTCCACGTCCAGATTGTCCTAAAACAAGATCAGCGGAGTGGGAAGTTGACGAAAGGCGTCGTCAAAGACATTTTGACGAACTCGCCACGTCACCCGCACGGCATAAAAGTACGCTTAAGCGATGGACAGGTCGGTCGAGTGAAAGTGATCGAAGCTGGAGGTGAATGACATGAGTGAAAAGAAAATGAGTTTTCAAGAGGCGATGAAACAAAAGCTCGCCGAGAAGAAACAAAGTCAGACGAAAGTGCCGACAGGCCTTCATGGGACGAAGCAGAAGCCGTTGACGAACCAGTTGACGAAGAAGCCGAACAACCAGAAGAAACGGACAGGCATCTAAAAGGCAGCCGCTCAATCGAGCGACTGCCTTTTTCCTTCGTTCACACATGTTCAGTCATGCGACGTACCAACGAATAGCCCGTTGTTGAAGTCATCGAGAATTTTTTGGTAGTACTTCATTTGGTCGATATCCTCGTATTTCAACGCATTGTCTGCACCGGCAATCATCTCACCCACGGTCAAACCGACCTCGACTCCGCTATCTTTGTAGACGAGATCAAGGTTTTGGAAATCAGCGTCGTTCAACAGGACGTTGATTTTCGCGGCCGTCAGCTGCATGATCAACCGTTTTTCTTCGGTCATCCCTTTTTTTGCGGGATCCATGAGAAGGGCAAGGGCTGCGCGATCATGAATCACACTATAGTCTTTTCCATCAATAGTAATGACTGTGCCGTACGAGAACGTCACTTTGTCGAAATTGAAGATGTTTTTCCAGAAGCCGATTGTAAACACATCATAGTCGTCCATTGGTGGCGGTGGTGGTGTGCACTCTTCCACCGTCAACGTGACGTAGCGAACCCATGGGTTGCCGACACCAGGGTCACCTGGATAGGCGGTCTCGTCTTCACCGTTCACGACTGTATCCAAATGGAGGAAAACATTGAATTGGAAACCGTCCGACAAGAGTGTCGATACAGGGACTCCGAGGTAAAAGGCGAGATCCGCATACGAAATCAGCAGATGTGTCGGATCCACGTTTGAAGACGTTTTAAAGTCGTATGCGCCTGGGCTTCCCCGTTCAAGCGACTCGGTCAATAAACGGAAATCAATCTTGATGTTTTCAGGGTCATTTTTTAGCACGACCCCGTCATTCAAATCAATGACGATTTTCAGCCCGTTTGCGACAAACTCAAAGTCGACCGTACCGATGGGGATGTTTTGTCCCGCATAAATCGTTTTATCCGATGTCGTCGACACGCACCATTGTTGACTACTTTCTTCCGCGACTACTCCTTTCATTGGCAACAGCGACAGCGCGAACATGAGAACGAACAAAAGCGACCACCATTTGCGATGCTTCTTCATTTCATTCCCTTCTTTCTTCGTGATGACTGAACGTGGTGTTGTAGAAGGCGCGCACCTATAGTTATTTATTACCCGGTAGGTCGGGATTCATTCAGGATTCGGGAAATATTGATAGAAAAACAATCAGATTCATTAACAAATCTATTCATAAAGCGAACATTACGAAGTAAGTTGAATCGTATCATCACTATAGGGCTGGGAAATAAAGATTTATAATTTCTTTTTGAACAATATGTAAGCGCTTTAAGTGTCGTTTTTTCGGGATTTATGTCGAAACTTGTGTGAATTTTATGTGAACCGACCTGTAAAAAAATTATTGCTAATTGTCAGAATCTTTGTATAATTCAAAACAAGACATTATAAAAATCGTAACAACTTCAGATTCGCACAACAGGGAGGAACTTATTCATGGAAGCCGTACAAAACTTATTGCAAGGAAGCGTCGACTTTTTAAACAACATCTTGTGGACGTACGTGTTGATCGTCGCGCTTGTCGGAGCCGGGATTTACTTCACGGTCAAAACACGATTTATGCAGTTCCGTTACTTAAAAGAGATGTTCCGTGTCGTCACTGACAAATCAGACGTCACACTCGCAAAAGATGGCAAGAGTATCAGTTCAGCGAAATCGTTCTTCATCGGAGCGGCAACACGAATCGGTACAGGGAACTTGGCCGGTGTCACGGTCGCGATCACGCTCGGTGGCCCAGGTGCCGTCTTCTGGATGTGGATCGTCGCCCTCCTTGGTGGCGCGACAGCGATGATTGAGAGCACGCTTGCGCAAGTATACAAAGTGAAAGACGACGTCGCTTACCGCGGCGGTCCAGCATACTACATCGAAAAAGGCCTCAACAACCGTGTCCTCGGTATCGTCTTCGCGGTCTTAATCGCCTTCACATTCGGTCTCATCTTCAACTCGGTTCAATCGAACACGATCGCGGCAGCGTTCGACAACGCGTTTGGTCTTGAAGCGGCAATCGGCGGCGTCATCCTCGTCGTCTTGACAGGTCTCGTCATTTTCGGTGGCGTGCAACGTGTCGCCAACTTCTCGGCGGTCGTCGTCCCAATCATGGCCGTTCTCTACTTGGTCGTCGCGCTTTACGTCGTCGTCGTCAACATCGCAGAAATGCCAGCAGTCATCGGAATGATCTTCCAGAGCGCGTTCGGTCTCGAGCAGGCGTTCGGTGGTTCAGTCGGTGCGGCCATCATGATGGGTGTACGTCGTGGTCTCTTCTCGAACGAAGCTGGTATGGGTTCGGCTCCAAACGCTGCAGCGACTGCGGAAGTTTCGCACCCTGCGAAACAAGGTTTCATGCAGACACTCGGTGTTTTCTTGGATACGTTGATCGTCTGTACGGCAACGGCTGCAATCGTCCTTCTCTCAGACAGCTATGCAGCAGGTAACGGGGAAGGCATCGCACTTCTTCAAAACGCATTGGCTGAGCAAATCGGAGCGTGGGCGCCAGCTTTCATCGCCATCAGCGTCCTCTTATTCGCGTTCAGTTCAATCGTCGGAAGTTACTACTACGGTGAGACGAACATCGAGTTCATCAAGAAGAGTAAAGCTGCCGTCTTCGGTTTCCGTTTACTCACAATGGGCTTCGTCTTCATCGGATCGGTCGCAAGTCTTGGATTCGTCTGGAGCCTCGCTGACTTGTTCATGGCGGGGATGACACTCATCAACTTGGCAGCCATCATCCTTCTTGGTGGTGTTGCCTTCAAAGTCCTTCGTGACTACGAAGAGCAACGGGCTCAAGGACTCAACCCACGCTTCTCAGCTCGTAAACTCGGAATCGAGAACACGGAATGCTGGGACGTCGAAGAGGAAGAAGTCGCACAAGGTGCCGTTCAAGCGGCAGCTGCCGATTCTTCAAAATCATAAACCATGCAACAACAGGGGCCCTGCGCATCGGGGCCCCTGTCTTTATGCGTTCTGCCGAATCGATTCGACGTTCGTCGAGGTTTGTGCGTTCAAATGGAGATACGTTGCCGCGACGAACAAGGCACCGCCGACGATGTTGCCGAGTGTGGCGAACAACAAGTTGTTGAGTGCGAGGCCGACGTTAACCATCTCCGACGGTGCGTAATAGAGGGCCAGTCCGAAAATCCCCATGTTGGCGATGGAGTGTTCGAAACCGGCGGCGAAAAAAGCGACGACCGGGAGCATCGTCAACATGATTTTGGCGACGTCATGTTGTGTCTTCAGCGGCATGAAGATGGCGATACAGACGAGCACGTTACATAGAATCCCTTTTAAGAAGATGGCGAACGCATCGGTCCCCATCTTCTTCGCGGCGACGACGGCCAAGAGGTGGTCGCTCCCGACCTCGCCCATGCTATGGGCACCGACGACGAGGGCGACGAGCAGGAGCGCACCGACCAAGTTGCCGACCCAACTGACACCCCAGACGGCGAGGAGGTCGCGCCACGACACCCGTTTCCGCTTCGCGCCTGTATATAAGTACATCGTGTTGCTCGTGAACAATTCCCCACCCATCCAGACGATAAAGACGAGCGCGACAGAGAAACTCATCCCGGCGAACAGCATCGTACCGGGCACATCGATGAACATGTTCCCGACCGAGAACGCGAAGACGACCCCGATCCCGATGAGAAATCCGGCGACGATGGACCGGAGCGCGTATTGTCCGAACGCGTGACGCAACAGCGTCGTCTTTTTATGCGCCGCTTCTTCCATATAATCGATAACTTGTTTTTCCATTTAAACGACCTCCTTCGACACTTTAAGTCTAGGAGGTCTCCATAAAGTTTGCAATTGTTTTCACAAACTTTTGTGGGGGGTGTATGAACTGTTCACAGCGTCGCCACGAGTTCGACTTTCATCCGGTCCGGGTCTTCGAAATAAAGCGCGATATAGTTCGGCCCGCCGGCATGAGGGAAACGGTCGGCGTATAGCTCCGTGAATCCACGATGCGGCAGTTCTGAGCGTAGCCGTTCGAGCTGTTCCAATGAATCGGCATGAAAGGCGAGGTGGTTCAAGCCGGTCTTCTTCCGGTGATACGGCGGCTCGAGGTGTTCGGGCTCCGTCTGGACGAAGACGAGGTACGTTTTCTCGAACTTATAACTTTGCCCCTTGTCCCATTGTTGATATAGCGTATAACCGAGTTCGTTGAGGAGCCAGTCCCAGGCGGTCAGGCTCTTTTTCAAATCAGAGACGTACAATTCGACATGATGCAACATCGGGCTCATCCTTCCGTCGGACGTTTCGAAACCGTCCATTTAGTATAATGGTTATTATACGACGAATGCAGGGGGAACCATATGGACAATACGGGGCTTGTCTCGAACATTTTGATTGCCGGGAAGACCGGCGTCGGGAAGAGTGCATTTTTAAACTATATATACGGCCGTGATATCGCGGCGTCGCGAGCGGGCAGCCCGGTGACAGAGGAAGGGTTGCACGAATATGAATATTACGACCTCGAACGCGGCATCCTGTTCCGTTTCTTCGATACGTGGGGGCTTGAGGCCGACCGCTCGGACGAGTGGCATGAAGCGGTGCTCGCCGTCGTCAATGAACGGGAAGGCGCGCTCGATATCGCCGATTGGTTCCATACGATTTACTATCTGCTGTCCATCAACTCGGGCCGTGTCGAGGCGTACGAGATTGACTCGATATTGAGACCGCTCTATGAGAAAGAAAGCAACGTGACGATCATCTTGACGAACTATAACCCCGAGAGCGCAATGAACGTTGAGAAGGCGGAGGCGATGGAGTCCGTCCTCATGCGCGAGCTCGGTATCCCACGCGAGGCGATGATACGAGTCAACAGCGTCGAGAAGAAGCTACTGAGCGGACAGCTCGTCCCGCGACTCGGTTACGATGCCGTCTGGACAAGAAATCGGGTGAATTTATGGCAAGACGTCGAGCGGAAGTTGCCGCTCAACTTGACGAACCATCTACTTGGCGAACTCGAGGCGTGGCGGGACCGCAGCCATCGCGTCGCCGAATCGATTCGCATCTTCACCCCGCAGGCGATGATCAGCTGGAAGGCGCGTCAAATCGAGAAAGATTTGGAAGCGACGCTCGAAGCGGCCGCGGAGACGACAGAAGAGGCGATGGCAGAAGGCATTCGTCACTACATCCAACTGATGGAACGGTATCCGCTCGTCGGTGCCCCGTCCGACCTTGTGTTCAAGACGCGCCGCGTCGAGCTCGGCTTCGACTATTCGTTCAAGCGGACGATTCGAAAGATGGTGCTCGGCATGATTCCGGGCGTGCACTTCATCTATTGGGCATTCAAGCGCCGGACGGCCGAACGTGGCATCAAAAAGGCCGTCAATCAACAGTATGAGGTCGTCAAACAGACGATTGAATTCGATGTGCGCCGCGGATTCGAAGAAGAGATGCGTCGGCTCGGCCGGACGCTCAGTCAATAAGGAGGAAGCAAGATGGAGAAAAAAGCACCGTTCAACTTGGATACGTATGATTTGAAAGAAGAGCTCGACCGTTTACGGGGCAAAGTGAAGAAACCGAACATCTTAATCGCCGGGGCGACCGGGTCGGGGAAGAGCTCGGTCGTCAATCACGTCTTCGGACGGGATTTGACGAAAGTGGCCGCGGGGGAACCGGTCACGCGAGGCATCCATGAATTTAAAAGTGAAGACGTTGCCATCGTCCTATACGATAGTGAGGGCTATGAGATCGGCAGTGCGCGCCAAGAAGCGTATGCGGATGAAGTCATCGGGTTCGTCGAGCGGGCCGGTTCAAAAGGGGCGGCTGAACAGATGCATCTCGTCTGGTATGCGATCAACGCTTCGATGAAGCGGGTCACCCCGCTCGACAAGGCACTGATCCGTCGTTTGAACGACGTCACGTCGGTCGCGGTCGTCTTCACACAAATCGACCAAGTCGACCTCGATGAGTTGGCAGCGCTACGTGAGGAAGTGAAGGATGTCGTGGCGAACGATGCGGTATTCCAAGTGAGCGTCGCCTCGGAATTATTGAGTGACTCGGAGCTACGTGTCCATTTGGACTGGGAGCGGCTCGTAACCTGGTCGGTCGAGCAGCTCGACCAGTCGCTTCAGGAAGGGCTACTCATGGAAGTCCGTGCCGAGAGCGAGGAGATGCTCAAACTGAAGCGGAAGAAAGCGAACCGCATCATCTCGGGTTACGTGGCCAGCGCCGGAACAGCCGCAGCCGTGCCGCTCCCGTTCGCGGACGCCATCGCCTTGACGCCGATTCAAGTGACGATGAGCGTGCATCTTTTCCGCTATTGGGGCGTCAAGACGAACGATGACATGCTCCGGGCGTTGATTGGCAGCACCGTGATCCCACAAATCGGGCGGGCGCTCTCGAAGACGATTCTGTTGAACGTCATGAAGTTTTTCCCAGGAGCGAACGCGGCGGCGAGCGTCATCAATGCGACGGTCGCGTCAGGCATCACGTGGGCGATTGGCCTCGCTATCAATGAGGTCGCCTATCGGAACGCGATGGACTCGTCGAAGACGATCGAGCAACTGTTGAACAGTGACTTCGGCTCATTGTTCGAGCAGTTCATGGCCCAAAATCCGGTGACGAAAAAGAAAGACTGAATCGAACAATACAGAGGAGCGATTAGATGAAGAAACGAATCTATATTACGAGACGACTGCCGGAAGAGGCCGTGGCCCCGCTACGTGAAAACTACGAGGTCCGCATGTGGAGTGAAGAAGCGAGTAGTGTGCCACGTGACGTCTTGCTCGAAGAAGCTAGCACGGCGCACGCACTGTGGACGATGCTGAGCGATTCGATTGACCGAGAGTTGATTGAGCAGTCCCCGAACCTCGAGGTAATTTCGAATTTGGCGGTCGGCTACAACAACATCGACATCGAAACGGCGAAAGCGAATGGCATCATCGTGACGAATACACCGGACGTCTTGACAGAAACGACGGCGGATTTGGCGTTCGGTCTCATGATGATGACGGCACGCCGGCTCGGAGAGGCCGAGCGTGACCTTCGCGCCGGCGAGTGGAAGTCCTGGACACCGATGGGCTATGTCGGCATGGACTTGTATCAGGCAAAACTCGGGATTATTGGAATGGGGCGTATCGGTGAAGCGGTGGCGCGCCGTGCACGTGGCTTTAATATGGATGTGCTGTACCATAATCGGACAAGACGGCATGAATCCGAATCGATGTACGGATTTGTTTACGCGGAACTCGATGATTTGCTCGCTGAATCCGATTTCGTCGTCGTGTTGGCCCCGCTCACGGAAGAGACGCGCGGTCTCATCGATGCGAAAGCGCTCGCGAAGATGAAATCGACGGCCGTGTTCATCAACGTCGCCCGCGGTGAGATTGTCGATGAGGAAGCGCTTTATGACGCGTTACATGAGAAACGGATTTGGGCGGCCGGACTCGACGTGTTTGCGAAAGAGCCGGTGTCGATGGATCATCCACTCTTGACGCTCCCGAACGTGACGACGCTCCCACATATCGGCAGCGCCTCGATCAAGACGCGTCTCGCCATGATGGAACTGAACCGCCAAGCGATTGTGAACGTGCTCGAAGGAGAAGAGCCGAAAAATCGATTGACGTGAAAAAAAGGAGTCTGACGCATAGGTCAGACTCCTCAGATTGTTGACTAACAGAATGTTTTCGCTCATCCGCTTGGCGCCTCCGCTTTCCTAGGGGCGAGCAGGGAGCCGCATCACGACGTTGTCGCTGCTGGGTCTCCCTTCGCTCGCTGACCTCTAAGGAGTCTACGGCGCCGTCGGATGAACGCCGCGAGAGGCCGCCCTTTGGTGGCCTTTCGTCTTTTTTATGTCGTTCAGAGCGCCTCGAGACCATTGAATCGAAAAGAAGACGAACCACATCGTGACGGGTGATTTGGTTCGTCAACAGCCTAAGGAGTCTGACGCGTAGGTCAGACTCCTTTTGGTTTAGAAGCGGCGGACGTTGTCCGGGTCTTCAAAATCGTTGCGCAGCGCCCGGTCGTCGAGACCGCGCAATTTCGCTTCTTTATCATTCAGTTCAGCTTTCTCATCCAGTCTGTCTTGCTCTGGGTCGACAGCTCGATTTGGATTGTCACCGGTCGTTTCATTAAATCGGGTCGAGTCGATTTCAAGTCCGTCGGCCGTATGGTGGCCTTGATGGCTTGTCCCATGCGTCGATTCGTTGAAACGTGTGGAGTCGATCGTTAACCCATCGTTGTGGCGACGTTCGAAGTCTTCGTCGACATAGATGAGAATTTTCCCGTCTTCGACGTCACGGTAGTGGCGATTTACTTCTTCTTCGCTTAGTCCCATGTTGCGAAGCCCGCTATGCACATCTTCTTTTCCACTTAAGAACGCACGGACTTTGTCGAACCAGCCGGTCTCATGAGACGCCTCGGTATGGACGTCCGTTTGACGACGTAAAATCGAGACGTTGTCTTCATGTTTCGCGACGACATAAATGTCCGAGTCTTTGTAGCCTTTTGCGCGCAACTCTTCGATTTTACCAAGTGCTGACTGCTGGGTTTCGTACATGCTGACGAATTGTTTCTCACTCATGTCTGTTTCCTCCTTATTTTATAATCGACGATGGTCTTCTAAACCGGAGTGTCCGCGAACGATCGGGTCGTCTTTCGTGCCACGTGGTTCTTCATCGTGGTCATTGAACGGTTTGGCATCAAAGGCGATGCCGTCCGCCTCTTCCCCTTTTTCATGATCGAGTTCGCTGTCTTTTTTATACATGTTTGGATAGCGCTCATAGGAATGCTTGTCGACATAAAGTAATAGTTTGCCATTGTCGATTGCCGTGTAATACTCTTCTGCTTCTGCATCGCTCAAGCCCATATTACGCAACTCGTCACGAATCCGGTCACTTCCGTGTAAGAACGATTTGACGCGGTCGAGCCAGTTGACGTCTCGAATGCCCGCTTCTGCATTCACATCGGTGTGATAGCGCAGGGCAGAGATTTCCCCATCTCGTTTGGCAACGACGTGCATGTTCTTCTCAGCTTCCCCGGCTGTTCGAAGCTCATCCACCTTATCCATCACTTCTTGTTCACTTGAAAAGAGCCCAATAATTTTACGGTCCGACATAGTGTGCCTCCTTCAATCTATTTTTTACTGTACAAATTGGCGTCACGGTATTAATAATTTCCGTTCTTGCCGAACTTCAAACAAAAAACGCCTTCTCTAACGAAAAGGCGTCTGTCGATTAGTAATAGAGGATGACGTCGTCGTTGCCGAGCCGGCAACGCGTGTTGCGCCAGACGAACTCAATCAGTGTCCATAGCGCCATGAAACCGCTGAGGCCAAGAAGGACGAGTGCATACAGCGGCGTTAATTGAATGAGAAACGACCATTCGAGCGCCATGAGTACAGGTTGGGTCAAAATGACGAACCCGATGTAGACGAGCACGATGAAGACAGCAAACAAGACACGCCGACCGAGCGTCTGGAAGTGGTGGCGGAATCGCGTCAACAAGCCGAAAACGGCACCCGTCAACAGGACCGGCAGGATGAAGCCGAAGTAATCGATGGCATACATGCCGGTCGGGGCCGTGAAGAGGCGCAGGCTGAACACGTCGTCCATGACGAGGAGCAGATTGGCGTAGGCGAAGGCGAGAATCATGCCAAGTAGCCAGCCGAACTGATTCCAAGCTCGACGTGACGATTTCATCGCCTCGATTTTCGTATAGGCGAGAAACGAGACGTCGCGCATCTCGATGTCTTGCAGCTTCAATTTCATGTCATTCAATCGATCGACGGCCCAATCGAACTCGCGATTGACTTGCGTCTTTTCGTGAGGTTTCAATTCCTCCGATTGGTCGATGAGCGTGTGGTAGCGTCGGCGGAACTCTTCATTCGTCACGGGCTTTTCAATTAAGAACGTGGCATATTCTTCCGGTGACTGACTGAGCAGGCCGTCGAGTGATTGCCCGTTCTTCTCGGCCTGATTCATATAGCCGGCGAGACTGTCGAGTAGCCGTTCCGCTTCCGCTTCATCGTCAACTAAGTCCAGCAAGTGAGTTCGAACTTGGTCATAAAACGCTTGGAGGGCGGGGTCGGTAAAGATAGGTTGTTTCAGATGAATCCCTCTCTTCTATAGTTTGTTTCGGTTCAGGCAGGAGGCTCGTCGTTATGGTCGAGCATTCGGGCCTCGAAGTCGCCTTGTTCGATGCTGCGGACTAAAATCTCACTGCCGCCCATGTTCGTCGCGAGCGGGATGGAGTACACATCACATAAGCGCATCAACGCACTGACGTCAGGCTCATGCGGCTGTGCCGTCAACGGGTCACGGAAAAAGAGGATCATGTCCATCTCACCACGTGCGACGGCGGCTCCGATTTCCTGATCTCCGCCGAGCGGGCCCGATTTAAAACAGTGAACCGGAAGCCCGGTCGCTTCGGCCACGCGCTTTCCGGTCGTGCCGGTGGCAAATAGGTGATGGTGTTTTAAAATGTGCGCATAAGCACGCACCAAGCGAATCAAATCATCTTTCTTTTTATCGTGGGCAATCAAAGCGATATTCATCGAGACTCCTCCTCAAAAAAGATTTCCAACTCATTCGTACCATATTTGGCTAAGAAAGACACGTCTTCTTTCTATAGATATAAAAATCATAAGCGAACAACTGTTTTAGTGCGATATGAAACGGGCAAGGTTTACCGGTATGAAAATGTTGGTATTAATACAGAGAGTCAATCTTAACCAAAAATTCAAAAAGAGATAGGAGGAAGATGTTGAATGAACAATACGACGTACAATTTCAACTCAGTCATGTCGTGGCTACCAGACCTTTTGCTAGTCCTATTAGTTCTTGTCATCGGTTTTATCTTAGCAAAAGTGTTAGAAGGTGTGACGCGTAAAGCGCTTCGCAAAGCACGACTTGACGAACGTGTCGGGGTAACAAAAGAAGGGGATCCGGCTAAGCCGGGCCGTGACGAAAGAAAGTGGACGCCAGAGCGCATTATTGCGAAGGTCGTCTTCTTTGGGGTCTTGCTCCTCGCATTCTTGATTGTGTTTGAATACATGAACGTGCCGGGCGTTGTGCAGCCGTTCAACCAAATCTATGCAAGCTTCTCAGGATTGATTACCGGGGTCATTAAAGCCGGTCTCATCTTACTCGTTGCTTGGATTATCGCAACACTCTTGAAAAAAGCGATTCAAATGGCGGGTCATCGCCTCAACTTGAACAAGTTGATGGAGAAGACTGGTCAAGATTCGTCTAGTGTGAACCAGACGCAATGGGTGGATACGGTAGCAAACATCGTCTTCTACCTTGTCCTCTTGTTGGCTCTTCCGGCCGTACTTGATGCGCTCGGTCTCCAAGGAATTAGCGGACCGTTCGAAGACTTGCTCAACAGTTTCCTTGCCTTCATCCCAAGACTTGTCGCTGCGGCACTCATCTTCGCCATCGGTTACGTCGTGGCGAAAATCGTCCGCGACATTTTGACGAAATTCTTGGAAGCAGCCGGGTTAAACCGATTCGCTGAGAAGTTACATTTGGCGGATTACGTCAAAGGGTCAAGCCTTGCGAAGGCTGTCGGAACAATCGTTTTCATCTTGATCATGATTCCGGTCACGATTTCGGCGCTTGAAGCGTTGAACATCCGTGGAATCTCGGAACCAGCCATCTCGATGCTTAATAACATCCTAGCGATGATTCCGAACATCATCGTCGCTATCGTCTTGATTCTCGTCGGTGTGTTCGTTGCCAAATGGCTCAAAGGTGTCGTCGTATCACTCCTTGAGAATTTAGGTGTGAACTCACTCGCTGAGAAGATGGGCTTCGGTGGACGCTCGACATCATCGACGTCTGTCGCACAAGTCATCGGAACAATCGTGCAAATCATCGTCATCTTGTTGTTCGTCTCAGAAGCACTTCAAGTAGCGAACCTTGAATTCATGGCATCGCTCGCGACAGCCATCTTCGCCTACTTGCCAATGGTCATCGCGGCCATCATCATCTTGGCGGTCGGTTTATGGCTCGCGAACATGGCAGAACGTCTCGTCGGCAGTGTGCTCGTCGATGGAGCCGGTCAACCGAGCGCTCTCCGTCACATTGCGAAGTACGCGATTCTCGGACTCGCCTTCTTCATGGCAATCAGCCAACTCGGAATCGCACCGATGATCGTCAACACGGCGTTCTTGCTCATCCTCGGGGCAGTTGCCCTCGCGTTCGGCCTTGCCTTCGGTCTCGGCGGACGTGAAACAGCGGCCCGTTACCTGAAGAAAGCAGAGAAGAACATCGATGAGACAGAAGTCTCGAAAGAAGGGCTCGAGCAAGAAAAAGCACAAATGAGCCAAGAAGCCGAAGCTGCGAAGCGTGAGGCGAAACAAGGTTTGGATCAATCGAAACGTGAAGCGAATCAAACGAAACAAGAATTGAAACGCGAAGCGGATCGGACGAATATGCCGAACCAAACGAACGTAGACGGTCCAGAACCGAACCCGTTCCATGACAATATCACGCCGGATGAAAACAACCGGTCGTTAGACGATAATGAAGGACCGCTCCGTCCGTAATCAATCGTTGAACAGGTCTCTCGTTTGAGAGGCCTGTTTTTTTGTTGGTCTCAATAGTGAAGGGCAATTGGTCGATATAGTAAGTAATCAGTCGACAGAGGCGGGAGTGGGTTTCATGTTCAAAACGTTCCAACGGACATTGTTAGTGAATTACATATTGGGGTCTGGCATCGCCGTCTTTGGGGTTGGCGGTTTATTCATTTTTCAGACGCTCGAGTTGTCATCGGTTGAAATGACGATTCTATTTTCCATCATGGTCATCTCGGGGACCATGATGGCCGGACTGGAGTTACTCATGTACCGCAGACATGTGGCACCGATTCGTACGGCTTGTGTGGTCGAGTTCCCGAGTCAGGCCGTGCTTCAGCAGGCGTTTGATCAGACGAGCCGCTTTCCGGTGCTCACCATCAAGCGAATCATGGGACCGCATTTGTTCGGACTGTCGCTTCCGGCGATGCTTTTATCAGCTACCGCGATTCACTTCAGTTGGATTGATTTGCCGTATCGGATGATTGGGCTTGCTGCACTTGGAGCGGTGTTGATCGCACTTTTGCATGCATTAATTGAATTCTTTCTGACGTACCGCTCGGTCGAACCGATGCTCCTTCATTTCCAAGGAAAGAACGGATTGTTGCATCAACAACCGCTTCAGACGACACAGCGTTCACTCAGTGTCCGGACGAAATTGTTAGTGAGCATGCTCGTTATCGGGATGTTACCGGTCATGTTGTTCATGCTCGCTTCGGGCGTCCAATTGTCGACTGTCGAACAGGTCGATGCGTATTGGGGATGGGCTGCCCTCATCTTAGTCGTTATCGTTGGTGTGGCAACGTTTAGTAGCATCCTACTCTATGACAGCATCAAGCGTCCGCTCGGCGCCTTGACCGAAGGGGTCGCCTCGTTAGATGCCGGGCAACTTCGCCCGATTGCGAACCCGTATGCGGACGAGTTCGGTCAGCTCGTGACCGGTTTCAACCATATGGTCGAGAACGTGACGCGTCGAGAGACGGAGAACGAACAGTTGTTGAATAGTCTATTCGTCCTCCTCGCCGCTACCCTCGACGCTCGTGACTCCTATACGGCCGGTCACTCGGAACGGGTCGCCGCTTATTCGGTCGAACTGGCCGAGGCGCTCCAGATGCCTGTCCACGAGGTCGAACTGCTTCGCAAGTCGGCGCTCCTTCATGACATCGGAAAGATCGGGGTCCGAGATGACGTCTTGTTGAAAGAAGGGCGATTGACGGACGACGAGTTCGCCCAGATTCAAGAGCACCCGACCATCGGCATCCATATTTTGAATCAAATCACGTTGCCGGATTCACTGCAGCCGATTTTGGCCGGGGTGCGTTCCCATCATGAACGAATCGATGGCAATGGCTATCCGGACCGGTTGGCGGGGGACGCGATCCCGCTGTTCGGTCGCATCATGGCGATTGCCGATGCATATGACGCGATGACGTCGGACCGCCCATATCGACAAGGGATGCCGACGGAGAAGGCGCTCGCGATTTTAGAGAGCGGTCGTGGTACGCAATGGGACGCCAACTTTGTTGACGTCTTCATCGAATTGCGGCGCCAGACGATATCTGCATAAAAGGACTGTCCCAGGTTTGCGGGACAGTCCTTTCGTTTCTCATAACACCTCGAGCACATACACACCAGCGATACCTCCGAGCACGACGAAGACGAGGTTCACACGGAGCATTGCCAAGAGCACGGCCACAGCCCCACCAATCAAGGCTGATGAGACAGTGTGCGTCGCCGTCAAGATGCCAGGAAAAATGAGGCTCGCAAGCACCGCGTATGGCGTGAACAGGAGAAATCGTTTCAACAGCGGGGGTAACGTTACGTCTTTTAACCAAAGTAGCGGAACGAGCCGCGGAACATACGTCACAACCGCCATCGCCAAAACGAGAAGAAATAGACTGATCATGGGGACTCCTCCTCTCGGTAAAGCATGGCACCAGCTCCAGCCGCGATGAACGTCGCAAGAATGATACGGAGGCCGGACGAGAGCGGGAAGAACGGGGACACGCCCCAATGGAGCACGCTCTGTGCGACTGCCGCCACGGCGACCACGACGAGGACCGGCTTACGCGTCAAGCTCGGGACGAGCAATCCGATGAACATGGCGTATAAGGCGATGCCCATACTCGCTTGGAGCTCCATAGGTAAGCCGAACGCGAGAAACACGCCAATCCACGTACCGACGTTCCAGGCCAAAAAAGCGATACTGTTCAATCCGAGGACGAAATGGCCCCGCGTCGCCTCATTGCGAATCGAGGCGACGCTGAACGTCTCATCGGTCACCCCGAACGCGACGGCCGCGAGGAAGCGGTTCGAGGTCGTCTCGAGTCGTTGCGACAAGGAGGCCGACATGAGGAAGTGACGCAAGTTCAAGATGAACGTCGTCAGCACAATCTCCCAATACATCGCCCCGGCCATGATCAATTGGATCCCGATGAATTGGCTGGCCCCGGCAAAGATGAATAAGGACATCGCCAGTGTGATCACGTTCGGCATGTCGAACGATTTCGCGAGCAGACCGAACGCGATGGCGATCGGAATGTAGCCGACCGCGACGGGGATGCCGGCACGCATGCCGGAACGAAACGCGTCTTTGTTCGAGAGGCGCGCCGTGTTTTGGAGCGGAGTCGCCATCGACGCTCCTCCTTTCGGTTAGTAGGATGTGTTCTCATTCGTGATAAGGCGCGCTTATCCTGCTCGAACGAAGAAAAAATCGGGTATAGATAGGCGATAAGGAGAGTGGAAACATGAGTAGAGCCGAAGAGTTCATCGCGTCGTATCATCGGATTGAAGATTATTTGAGTCGCGAGATGGGCGATGGGAAACATTTTAGTTTCAGCAACATGGTCAACCGACTCGCCAAACAGAATCCAATCATTGAACGGTATAAAGAAGACTTACACCAGATGAGCCAGTTGCGCAACGCCATCGTGCATGAGCGACGGGAACCTGACTTCATCATCGCAGAGCCGCACGATTCGATTGTCGACTTGATTCTTGAAGTGGAGCGGGAACTGTTGCATCCGAAGTTGGTCATCCCGCTGTTTCAAAAACAGGTGACAACATTTCGGGCAGACGATCCTCTACAAGACGTGCTGCGGGCGATTCGAAACGAGAATTACTCCCAGTTCCCGATTTATAGCATCGACGGATCGTGGCTCGGCTTATTGACGAAAAAAGGCGTGACGAGTTGGCTCGCCGAAGCGGCGTACGCGTCACACGTCTCGCTCGAAGGGGTGCTCGTGAGCCACGTGCTCCATCATGATCCGCACATCCATCGGTATCGCTTCATCGCCGCGAACACGTCCGTCATCGAAGCCCATCATCATTTCGTGAACATGAAAGAAGGAGCACGTCTCGACGCGCTCCTCGTCACAGCGACCGGCAAAACGGATGAGCCGCTCCTCGGCATCATTCGTCCGCAAGACATCTTATACGTGATCGGATGAGGCGCCGTGTTCGATGGCGACCTCATATTGACTGACTGTGTTCCCGAGGACGACCGGCTTCACTTCCGACGTGCCGTCGTCCCGTTTTTTATGGGCATGTTTATAAGCTCCGCTCTCGAGCCAGTTCTCAAAACTCGCCGCGTCACGCCAAGTCGTCATGATGACGACTTGGTCTTTCGTCTCGTCCGACGTGTCGGTCAACACTTGCATACGGATGAACCCATCCATTGACTCGATTCCCTTTGTCGTCTCGAACCGGGCTTTCACCGCCTCGACCTTCCCTTTTTCCACGTCCAACTTGTTCATCACAATCCACATCCTCGGTTCCCCCTTCACAAGTATCGTACATCTTCTAGTATAGCGTGAAGTCGGCTCCGGTTTATTGCTTCCTGCTTGCCATCAACGCTTCGCCCACCACTCTTCAAACGTCCAGTTGTTTTGTTTCATCGTCGTCGCCTCTTTGACGCCGACGTAGCGCAGGTGCCAAGGCTCATAGTTATAGCCGGTGACCGCTTCTTTCCCTTTCGGGTAACGAATGATGAAGCCGTAGCGATGGGCGTTCGCTAACATCCATCTTCCTTCCGGGGTCTGGTCAAACGAGGCAGCGAGCCCCAGCTGCATACGTTGACTCGTCATGTCGACCGCGAGTCCTGTTTGATGCTCGCTATGACCTGCCCGGGCAACATACATCGAGGCGTAGGCCGTCCCGCGGGCGTTGACCCAATAGGTGTAGAGGGACTGTTGCGTGCGATACGACCGATAGGCGCTCAAGGCGTAGAGTGTGTGTCCTTGTTTTCGACCATCGTAATAGAGACGAGCGAGTGCGTGGGCGGCCTCGGCGGCCATAAGTGTCCGCTCGCTTCCTTTCGCATAGACGGTCGGGATTGTGAGCGGTACGAGTTGAGACGAGCGATACGTTTTAGACAGGCCATGTTGTTTGTTGACGAGGCGGAGCCGTTCGGTGGAGGAAAGTTTCGGGATGCCGGCTTTGAGGTTCGTGGACGGAGTGAAGTAGCGGGTGTTGCCGATGTAGACGTTCGACCAACTTCGATTATAGACAGAATACTGTACCGGCGTGTTCTTCGGAAGGGTTTTCAAGACCGGTGACGTCTGCATAGCACGTCCATACAGTTTCGTCGATTGCAGCGTATAGCCGGCGATTGTGTTCGTTGCAGCTTCGGTGACATATGCGCTAAAAAACAGACAGACGATGAAGAACGCGGCGATGACTTTCATGATGATCGTCCTCCTTATCAATCGATAGTTCTGTTTTCCCTTTTTTAGAAATGTTGAAAAGAGAAACTTTTAGGGAATAGAGTACGAGCGTATCCGCCTCATGACCATGGATGCATACGGCCGCAGCCCGATGCGCCGTACGCATGAGCGCGGTACACTTGAACTAACGAGAACGGTCGGGACAAGAAAGGAGTGATCGTATGGAACTCATTTTCGGCTTACCGCTTTTATTGCTCATTTTGTTCTTTGCCTTTTTGTATTTCAACATCAAAGGGCTATCGGACATGTGGAAAGATTACAATCGTACGAAGTCGATGATTCCGCTTGGATTCTTCATCATCGGGATTCTCGGAATTTTCACCGGGATTTGGACATGGCTCGTCATCCTGATTTATTACGCGATTCGTCCGAAGTCATGAGCGAACACCGTATGCCGAGGCATGCGGTGTTTTGTTATACTGAGGGCGAGGTGAAGTCATGGAAAAGTTAATCAAGGCGTGGTTCATCATCACGCTGATCACGTTCGTTTTATTCAAGCTCGGTGAAACGATGACGGCATCGTACACGGAGCCGGCAGGGGAAGGGAACCCGTACGTGCTCGTTCTCCTCATCGGCTGGCCGTTCGCGCTATTGTTCGTTTGGATCACGATTCGGCTCGCGCGTCGAACGGTGCAAACGGTCCATCCGCTCGGGCGAATCGGGCTCATCATCGGCGGCATCGCCATGGCAGCGTTCGCGCTGACGGTCAATATGGATCAGGCGAACGCACTCCGTGATGGGATTCAGGAGTCGACGAATGCGGCCTATGCGACAGGTTGGAATCAGTTCACGAACATCATTTACGCGAACCAACTGACGTTTTTCATATTGACCGTCAGTTGCATGGTCGTCGGCATCCTGTTGACGTTCATCGCCTCCCCGAAACAAAAGAACGAGGAACAGCCCGTGCGCTGATCCTCGTTTTTGTTATCGCTGTTTCGCTTGATACAAACGGGCGTACCGATCGGCCGCGATGATGGCGTCCGCGACTTCTTCTGGTGTGACGTCAAAGCCGCTATGAATCGTCTCGCCTTCTGCGGTGGCCGCTTGTCCGACTTTCAGGATATCTTCTCGTGAGGCGTCCTTCAATTTCACGTCCTCGAGCGTGACCGGTAAATCAAGCGCCATGTATAGGGCGACGTACCGCTCAAACTCTTCTTGTGTCCGTCCTTCGAGCGCGAGCTGCACGAGTGTGCCGAACGCGACTTTTTCGCCGTGGGTCAAATGGTGGATGTCCCCGTCGAGTGCCGTGAACCCGTTATGGATGGCATGGGCCGCCGCCAGACCGCCGCTTTCGAAGCCGAGGCCGCTGAGTAACGTGTTCGCCTCGACGACAGCTTCGAGCGCCGGCGTGACGACTTTCGCCTGCACCGACTCGTACGCTGGGATCCCATAGTCGAACAGCACTTCTTCACAGCGTTTCGCAATCGCTTCGGCCGCGATGGTCGGGACACCGCCGGCCATCGTCTTCCCGCCAAATGCGAGGACGCTCCGCACTTCGACCCACGTCGCGAGGGCGTCCGCAATGCCTGAGGCGAGGAAGCGGGCCGGTGCCTCGGCAATCAACTTCGTGTCGACGAGCACGAGGTCTGGATTCTTCTTATAAAAACGATACGTCTCGAAATTCCCTTCATCCGTATAGATGACGGATAAGGCGCTCGTCGGTGCATCCGTCGAGGCAATCGTCGGAACGATGACGATGCGAGCGTTAAGCTCATCGGCGACCGCTTTTGCCGTATCGAGCGTCTTGCCGCCACCCATACCGATGACGAACGACACATGATTCTCTTTCGCGGAAGCGGCAATCCGTTCGATTTCATGACGAGACGCCTCGCCGACAAAGTCGGCCTTCTCCGTCTCGACGTCGCTTGCGGAAAGAGCGGTCGTCACGCGGTCCCCGATGATGCGCCAGACGATATCGTCGGCAATCAACAGCGCTTTCGAGCCGAAATGGCCCACATGCTTTCCGAGCTGGTCAATCGTGTTCTTCCCTTGCACATACTTGGCTGGACTGATGAAAACGCGTTCTGACATAATCAACATCCTTTCGAAGTGAAATGGCGATGGACAACAGTAAAGATGTTCCCGATTTCAGGCGTACGGTAAACGGATATTCGCGTGACAGCTCCGTGAACGAGCGTCACAGCGTGCATAGTGTACTTCCGAGGACGATGAGTAGCACAATCAAAGCGGCGACGGCAACAAATCCCCATTCGAGTATCGATTTCGTCACGATGACCCCTCCTATGAGCTGATGGGTACAGTATAGCCGCCCGATACGGAGGACCCGTCCGTAAAAAATGACCTGGTCGAAAAAAGAGACACGTCCCGATTTCTTAACGCGTTTGATGGTTTAAACGAGAGGAGACGGGGAACAACTATGTCGTATGTAACTTTCTGAAGGAGGAATGAACGATGGCTAAACATGTATTGATCATTGCGACGTCTGCCGATAAACTAGAGAACGGTCATGCTACCGGGCTTTGGCTCGAGGAGTTCGCCGCACCATATCTTCAATTTGAGAAACAAGGATACAAAGTGACGGTCGCGAGTATCGAGGGCGGAGACGTGCCAATCGATGCGAACAGTCTCGAGGACGGCTTGTCACAAGAGATTTTAGATACACAAACCTTGTTGAAAAATACGGTCCGACTTGACCAAGTCGCGGATGATTCGTATGATGCCGTGTTCCTTCCTGGTGGACATGGAACGGTCGTCGATTTCCCGGACAATGAGACGCTTCAACGTGTCGTCCGTGACGTATATGAGAGCGGGAACGTCGTCGCCGCCGTTTGTCACGGCCCAATCGGCCTCGTCAACGTCACGTTGAGCAACGGGGAACCGCTCGTCAAAGACAAACAAGTGACCGGCTTCACCGACGCCGAAGAGCGGGAAATGCAACTTGAATCCGCTGTGCCGTTCTTGCTTGAATCGGCACTGCGTGAAAAGGGCGGCAAGTTCGATGGGGCCGACAACTGGGCGGTCAACGTCGCGGTCGACGAACGTCTCGTCACGGGACAAAACCCACAATCGTCTGAACGCGTAGCAGAAGAAGTCGTCAAATTACTCAACTAACGACATGGACAATCTGGGCAATCGCCTAGATTGTTTTTTTTTCGGACATATGTCCTTTTCAAACGATTCATTCTCCCGTACAGTCAGACGAAGAGACAGGGGGAATAGGGATGGGAATCATTTTTGCGTTGCTCTCGGGCACGTTCATCGCGTTGCAGGGCATCTTCAACGCCAAACTCGGCTATGCGGTCGGGGCATGGTTGTCGGTCACCATCGTCCACCTCGTCGGATTGGTGCTGGCGTTATTCATCTACGCGTTCAAGCGTGATGGCGATTTGACCGCGTTTCGTCGCGTGCCTTGGTACTACAGTCTAGGCGGGTTGTTCGGTGTCTTTGTCGTCTTTGGTGAATTGACGGCGATTCAACAACTCGGGGTGACGTGGGCGATTTGTGTCTTACTCGTCGCGCAGTTGATGGGAGCGTTTATCATTGATTCGAACGGATGGTTCGGTGTCGCGAAAAAACCGGTCACCGGAGGGCAGGTCATCGGGCTCGGCCTGATGGTCATCGGGATTGGCGTCTACACGTTCACATGAGGAGGAGATGGAGATGAAAGTAGAGGCTGCGCTACATCGGCTCGGTTGGCACCATTTGTTCTCGGGACAGACACTCGCTGCTTCCTCGATCGTCACGTTTCCTTCGGGAGCGATGCTTTGCGCGAACGACGGCGTGATCGATTCGTTGTTCGTCGTCTTAGAAGGACGCGTCAAAATCTATACGCTCAGTGAGGAAGGCAAGTTGCGGCTCCTCCGCTTGAAAGCCGCACCGACGTTGATTGGCGATATCGAATACGCAAGCGGACGTCACGTGCTCCATACCGTCGAAGCGGTCGGGACGGTCGTCTGTCTGCGCATCCCGTTTGAGGTGTTGAAAACATACAACCGGACGATCGAATTTACCGAACATTTGCTTCGTGGCGTGTCAGAGAAGCTATTTATCGAAGCGAACGCCTCGTCGAACCATTTGATGTCGACGCTCGAGGAACGACTCGCCGGCTATCTCGTCTCGCTCAGCGAGGCCGGGAACGACTTGTTTCAATCCGAGATGAGTCAATTGAAGCGAAAAGAAGTGGCCGAATGGCTCGGGACGAGCTATCGACATTTGAACCGGACGCTCCAGGCGTTCGCGGACGAAGGACTCGTCGAACGGACACGGAAGCAAGTCAAGATTTTGGATATGGAACGATTAAAGCAGCGTGCCAATGGCATGCTCTATGAATAAGGAGAATCTTCATGGTAATTGGAATCATCTGTTCGGCCATCGCGGGTGCGTTCATCAGTGTACAAGCGGCCGTCAATGCGAAAATGAACGTCCATCTCGGGGCGTGGGCGACGACGGTGCTCGTCTTTATCGTCGGGCTCGTTGGGTCGCTCGTACCGCTCGTTCTGTTCGGTGGGGACCTTGCGGGCATTCGGGACGTCTCACCCATCTATGCACTTGGCGGGCTGCTCGGGGTGGGCGTCGTCTTTTGCGTCATGCGCAGCATCCAGCTGCTCGGTCCGACGTTGTCGGTGTCGGTCATCCTCGTGTCGCAATTGGTTTGGGCGCTCGGCGTCGACTTATTCGGTGCGTTCGGCATGCCGCAACTTACGTTGGCACCTGGACAAGTCATCGGCTTGATGATCTTGCTCCTCGGCGTCGTCATTTTCAAACAGTCACAAGCGACGGCGCTCGCGCGTGAGTCGATGAAGGAAGCCGCTTGAAGGAGTGGCTTTTTTCGTGCACAAAACGGGTACAGAGACGTATGATGGATAAAGTGAACTGAAATAACTATAGAGGTGATGAATACGGTGGGCTCTTCCATATGGATTGACTTAATGATCGTCTTGTTTTTGATTGTGTTGAACGGGATCTTCGCAATGACCGAAATCGCGCTCATCTCGTCGAAGCCGTCGAAGCTCGAAGTCGAGGCGAATCGAGGGAAGCGGAGCGCGCAAATCGCATTGAAGTATTCAAAAGACCCGACAGACCTGCTCTCGACCGTCCAAGTCGGAATCACGTTGATTGGGATCATCAACGGGGCATACGGGGGTGCCAGGTTTTCGACTCCGGTCGGCAACGCGTTTGAACAGCTCGGCATGAGCGCACAGTCGGCGTCGACAGTCGGATATGTGCTCGTCGTCACCGTGATCACGTACCTCTCCCTCATCATCGGGGAACTCGTCCCGAAACGAATCGCGCTCGTCGCACCGGAACGGGTGACGATGGCGATTATCCCGGCGCTCGACTTGTTCAGTAAAGTGATGCGCCCATTCATTTGGATTCTATCGAAATCGACGCTGTTCTTGTTCAAATTGCTCGGGTTGAAGGCAGAACGGACAGATGGGGAGACAGAACTTGAAATCAAGCAACTGTTATTCGAAGGAGCGCAACAAGGACAGTTTGCGCATGAAGAAGTGCAGCAAGTCGAGCGCGTGTTTGCGTTTCATGACCAATTGATTTATGAACTGATGCAACCGCGGACGACACTTGAATGGATTGATATCGAAGACTCGATGGCCGACATCAAAGCCGCTGTATATGAAAGTAGACATAACAAACTCCCCGTCGGACGCGGGACGCTCGATGAGTTCGTCGGATACGTCGATGTCCGTGACGTGCTGATGTTGCCGGAACTCGCGGCGCCATCGGACATTTTAAAACAAATCAAACAGCCACTGATCGTCCCGAAGCAACGCGAAGCGAGCCAAGTCCTTCAAATGATGCAACAGACCGGATCGCCCATCGCCTTCGTCTTAGATGAGTATGGCGGGTTCCTCGGACTGGTCACGTTGTTTGATATTCTTGAAGAGATTGTCGGGGAAGTGATGATTGAAGAAGAGGCGCCTGACGTCGTTCGTCGGGAAGACGGCACGTATTTAGCCGATGGACTCCTCAGCATCGAGGACTTGAAGCGGACGCTCGGCATCCGTGACGCGCGATTTGACGAAGGACGCAACGCGTATCATACGCTCGCCGGACTCGTCATCTACACGCTTGGTGACTTTCCGAAACGCGGAGACATCGTCGAGGCGTATGGCCTACGTTTTGAAGTTGTCGACATGGATGGGAAACGGGTCGACCAAGTCCTCATCTCAATTTTGCCAGAAGAAAAAGAGGAATGACGCGACGTCGCGTCATTCCTCTTTTGTCTCTTCCCACGTCTCAAACGCGGCGTTCATCAAGATGCGGGCCATAAGGAGCATCGCCCGTTCGTCGATGTCAAAGCGAGGGTGGTGGTGCGGGAAAATCGCATCGCGCTCGGGGTTACCGGCGCCGGCGAAAAAGAAGCTGCCCGGGACGTGTTGCAAGTAATAGGCGAAATCCTCCCCGACCATGAGCGGGGACATCTCGATGACGCCGGCACTGCCGACCACGTTCACGGCCGAATGACGCACGTGCGTTGTTTCCATCGGGTGATTGATGACGGCAGGGTAGCCTTGAATATAGTTCAACTCGTAATCGGCCCCTGCCCCGGCACATGTCGTGGCGATGATGCGCTCTATGTCTTCCATGATGCGGGTTTGCGTGTCCGGATTAAACGTACGGACGGTTCCAGAGAGGCGGGCTTCGTCTGCGATGACGTTGAACGCCTGTCCCGATTCGAACGTCCCGATGGTCAAGACGGCCGGTTCGAGCGGATCGACGCGGCGACTCACGATTTGTTGGAGTTGGCTCGCGACGTTGACGCCGACCATGAGCGAATCAATCGTATGGTGCGGGATGGCCCCATGACCGCCTTTGCCTTTAATCGTCAGTTCGAAACGGTCGGCTGCCGCCATAATCGGGCCGGTCTTGATGCCGATCGTTCCGAACGGAAGCGGTGTCCAAATGTGCACGCCGTATATATAGTCGACACCGTCGAGACAATCATCTTCAATCATCGGTTTGGCACCACCTGGGGCGAGTTCTTCGGCGAACTGGTGAATCAAGACGACATCTCCTGGCAACTCGGCCTCGGCGAGCACTTTGGCGAGCACGAGGAGCGACGCCGTATGCGCGTCATGACCACATGCGTGCATCGCGCCGTTCACTTTGGAGCGATACGGAACGTCTTTCAAGTCTTGAATCGGCAAGGCGTCAAAGTCGGCCCGGAACGCAATCGTCGGTCCGTCCCCACCTTTGATACGCCCGACGACGCCATTGCCACCGACCCCTTCTCGGACGTCAAGGCCGAGGTCGCGTAAATAACGCGCGATGAAACGGGGCGTCTCCTGTTCCTCGAATGAGAGTTCGGGATGTTGATGGAAATGACGGCGTAGCGTCACCATCTCTTCATATAAATCGGTCAGTCTAGCATCAAGCGTTGTGACAAACATCGAGAACACTCCAATCCTACATATAATGGTCGGTCAAATATGCTGCCAAACGGCATGGGCGTCGCCTTTCACAGTTGCACGGCGGTCCCACTCTTCCTTTTTGATGACGATTTGTTGACATGATTCAGCCTAGACTGTGTCTTTTCCTTATTTTTGTAAAAGATAAGCTTATCGTATACGATGAAAGGGAATTAGAACAGCAGTGAATTTAAGAAACGAGGTGCAGGAATATGTTATGGATTGGATTAGGCGTCATCATCTTGCTGGCCGTCATTTATTTCTCGGCTTATAACGGATTAGTGAAGTATCGAAATTGGGTCGATGAGGCGTGGGCCCAAATCGACGTACAGCTGAGACGTCGCTACGACTTGATTCCGAACTTGGTCGAGACGGTGAAAGGGTACGCCAAACACGAAGAAGAGACGCTCGCGAAAGTCGTCGAACTCCGTAATCAAATGGGAGCAAGGTCGACGCGGCAAGAACAGATGGAAATAAACGATCAGTTGAGCGGCGCCCTGAAAAATCTATTCGCGCTTCGCGAGGCATACCCTGACTTGAAAGCGAACGAGAACTTCAAGATGCTCCAAGAAGAGTTGACGCAAACGGAAAACAAAGTCGCGTATTCAAGACAACTCTATAACAATACGGTCATGAAATATAATACGAAAATCGAATCGGTGCCGACGAACGTCATCGCCTCACTCCATCATTTTGAGAAGCGTGACATGCTCGAGGCGCGAGAGGAAGAACGCGAGAACGTTCGCGTCTCGTTCTAATGCGAGGTGCCAGCGATGCTCCTTTATGAACAGATTCGTAAAAACAAAGTGAAGACAGTGTTCATCGTCGCCGGCTTCGTCTTGTTCGTCTTGCTCGTCGGGGCGGCGATTTCGTATATCAATTACGGGGACGCGTTGCCGGGTCTCATTTTCACACCGGTCTTTTCGTTGTTTTATGTCGGTATCGTCATCATGTCGAGCACGGGCATCGTTATGCGGATGAACCATGCGAAAGAAATCACCTCGGTCGAGCAGCATCGCTTCTTATGGCATACGGTCGAGAACATGGCGATGGTCGCCCGGGTGCCGATGCCGCGCGTCTTCATCATCAACGACCCGTCCCCGAACGCGTTCGCGACCGGACTTAAGCCGGAAAAGGCGGCCGTCGCGGTCACGACGGGTCTACTTGACCGTCTGTCGCGGGAAGAGGTCGAAGGGGTCATCGCCCACGAAGTCGCGCACATCAAAAACTATGACGTCCGATTGTCGACGGTCACGCTCGCCCTCGTCTCGGTCATCGCCATTATGAGTGACATCGGGTCGCGGATGCTGTTCTTTCGAAGTGTCGGCGGACGGCGTGACAACAATCAAAACCCGATTTTCTTAATTGTCGGGCTCGTCCTGCTCGTCCTCGCACCGATTATCGCGACGCTCATCAACTTGGCGATTTCAAGAAATCGCGAATTTTTAGCGGACGCGAGCGGGGCGGAGCTGACGCGTAACCCGGAAGCGCTCGCTTCGGCGCTCGAGAAGATTGCCAACGTCGAGACACCGGTGAAAGAAGCGTCGAGTGCGTCGGCCCCGCTTTATTTCTCCGACCCGTTGAAGAAAAAGATTAGCGGGCTGTTGTCGACACACCCGAATCCGGTCGAACGGATCAACCGGTTGCGCCAAATGTAACGTTTTGCGTTACGCTTGATGCGTCGACTATAGGAAAAGCCACCTCGCTTGAGGTGGCTTTCATCATTTATCCGGCGCGGTGGCTCCGGAGTTTTTCAATTTCTTCGAGGACGAACTGGACGTTCGTCCCGACGATGACTTGAATGTGGTTCGGGCTGACAACCTTGATTCCAGGGATGCCTGCTTTCTTGATTTGTGCTTGGTCGACCGTGTCCATGTCTTTCACGTCGACACGGAGACGCGTGACACAAGACTCGATGCCTGTGACGTTTTGGTCGCCACCGAGTCCGTCGTAAATCATCGCTGCCATGGCCGAGTATTGTCCGCCGGCTGCGACTGGAGCTGTTTTCGTGTCGCCTTCAGGCGCTGTCTCGGTTGCGACGGCATCGACCGCCTCATCCGATTCGCGGCCTGGTGTCGCCAAGTTGAGTTTGACGATCATGAAGCGGAAGATCGTATAGTAGATGGCACCGAAGACGAGACCTTGGACGAGCAACATGTACGGTTGGTTCGCGAGCGGCAACCGTGAGCTGAGCACGAAGTCGACGAGCCCGGCGCTGAACCCGAATCCGGCCGTCCATTGGAACGTCGCGGCGATGAAGAGCGAGACACCTGTCAACACTGCATGCACGAGGTAAAGGACTGGCGCGAGGAACATGAACGAGAACTCGAGCGGTTCTGTGACCCCTGTGAAGAATGAGGCGAACGCTGCGGCGAGAAGGAGTGAAGCCGCTTGTTTTTTCCGTTTCGTTTTCGCTGTGTGATACATCGCGAGTGCTGCTGCCGGGAGACCGAACATCATGATTGGGAAGAAGCCGGCTTGGTAACGCCCCGTAATCCCTTTCTCGCCTTCACCCGACCAGAAGTTTCCGATGTCGTTGATACCGGCCACGTCGAACCAGAACACCGAGTTCAAGGCGTGGTGAAGACCGGTCGGAATCAACAGACGGTTAAAGAAGCCGTAAAGGCCGGCACCGAACGCGCCGAGACGTGAAATCGATTCACCGAATCCGACGAGTCCAGTGTAGACGACCGGCCAGATGAAGTAGAGCGCGACCGAGACGAGAATCATGGAGAACGCCGTCATGATTGGAACGAGACGCTTGCCGCTGAAGAAGGCGAGGGCGTCAGGCAATTTCACGTGGCTGAAGCGGTTATACATTTGAGCGGCGACGATACCCGAGAGAATACCGACGAACGCGTTACCGATGCGTCCGAACGCCGGGTTGACGGCTTCGACGTCGACCCCTTGGAACAAGGCGACCGATCCTGCAGACAGAAGCGTCGTGACCGTGAGATAAGCGACGAGACCACTAAGGGCGGCCGAGCCGTCACGGTTTTTCGCCATCCCGAGGGCGACCCCGACGGCGAAGAGGATGGGAATGTTATCGATGATGGCTGCACCGGCTTTAATTAAGAATGCGGCAGCAATGTTTTCAGAACCCCAGCCGACCGGGTCGATCCAGTAACCGATTCCCATGAGGATGGCCGCTGCAGGAAGTACCGCAACCGGCAACATGAGGGAACGTCCGAGACGTTGTAAAAAGTTCATCATTGTGAATGTCCTCCTTTTTGATGGTGTTGGTCTTGCAGGCGTTGAATGTGAAGCGTGATGTAACCGAGCTCTGATTCGGGCAAGACGATGCCGTATAAGTCTTCCATTTCCGTTGCGACATCAGACGCACACGCGTAAGCAGACGAGAATTTCGTTTGAATCATCGTCAACATGTCCTCGTCAATCGTGTGGTGATCGTAATGGTTGACCCGATCCATGACGAATCGTAAATGTGTTAATAAACGTTGGTAGGATAAGTCATCTTCTTCGATAGAGAGGTCGAGTCGTCGTGAAATCGATTGAATCATGTCTCGTACGATCGTCGTCTGTTTGACCGTCTTGCGTAAATCACCTCCTTTCACTTTGAGCGTATGGATGTGGAGCGCGATGAAGGCGGCCTCGTCCTTCGGCATCTTCACCCCGAGCGTATTCTCGATATGCTGAATCGCCCATAGCCCGATTTCATATTCATTGCGATATAGAATTTTGATCTCGTTCAACAGTTTGTTCCGGAGCGAGATCCCTTCTTGCTCCCGTTCGATGGCAAACGAGATATGGTCGGTCAAGACGACGTGGATGTGTTCGTTGAACGTCGTCTCGAGCCGCTTCTCCGCGTGACTGATGATCTCTTCAGAAATCGTGAAGTGTTCGACCGGGATGCGGCTCAAGAGTTGTTGAAACTTGTCGCCTTCAGACATGACGAACAGTTTCTCGATTTTATGCGGATTGACGACGTCGTTGCGCGCCTTCTTAAACGCGACGCCCGGCCCGATGGCAATCTTCTCTTCCCCGTCGTCTGAGACGATGACCGCATTGTTGTTCAAGATTTTTTTGATTTTTAACATGGTTCCTCCTATCGAGGAGTCATTGTTCCGCTTGAGCGACGACCGTCTTGCCAGAGAGGGCAGGACCGCCTGTATGGAAGACGTAAGGTTCCTTCAGTTCGCCACCGTTCGTGACGATCATCGGCGTGACCGTGTCTTTTCCGGCTTGATGAATCTGTTCGAGGTTCGCTGTGAGCAGCGGTTGACCGACCTCGACCGAATCGTCGACGTTCACATGCACGGTAAACGGGTCACCTGCAAGTTCGACCGTGTCGAGCCCGACATGAATCAAAATTTCAGCGCCGTCATCGGTGCGAATCCCGATTGCATGCTTCGTCGGTGCGATTTGAACGATGGTCCCTTTGGCCGGTGCGACGACTGTCCCGTCAGTCGGCATGATGGCGATTCCGTCGCCCATCATCTTCTCGCTGAACACTGGGTCGCTCACTTCCTCAAGTGGAATGATGTCTCCTTCCATGGGTGCATAAAGTGTCAGTGTATGTCTCTTCATCCACTTATTCAATGACATCTTCGATTCATCCTTTCGTTCGAAAAATGATTGTGAAAAAACAAAACAGGCATGGAGTATAGACGGGTGGCGTGAGCCTTTCGTCTTACCCCATGCCTGATCGAATCAGTCACATGTGATCATTATTCGTTTCGTCACCCTCAACATAGCACGCCCGAATATAGATATCAAGGCCTAATTTGAAAGCGTTCTCTAGAAATTTTACTTCTTCGAAAATCTGTTGTATAGTTAGGGCGAAACTGAATGAGAAAGGTGTTGCATGTTAATGAGTGAGGTCGTATCTGCCTAACGAACTGAAAAATGTCGGATGACGCGTGTTTTTGTCATGCCTTCATGTTCTGTTACAGATACCGCCCTTCATAAACTGCCAGACACCGGTCTGTCTTTTTGCGTTGGTCGTCATCGGCCGACGCTTTTTGTTTGCGCGGTATCTCCATCATATTTAAGGAGAGATTCCCATGAACGACCAAACATTAGAAAAATTACAATATACTGAACTCATCCAACGCGTCGAACGCTACTGCATCAGCGGATTCGGACGGAAGTTGTTATGCAACCAGCGTCCGACGAGCCACCTACAAACGGTGAAAAAACGACTGCAAGAGACGACAGAGGCGCGCGCGATTCTCGACGCGACGTCACACGTCCCATTTATCGGCGTGTCCGCGATGGAACCGCTCATCGGGAAAATCAGCCGCGGGATTCAACTTGAGGCGAGCGAATTAGAAGATGTCGCCGAGTTTTTCCGCGGTGCCCGGAAGTTGAAGCGATTCATGACGGAGCAGGCGTTCTTCGCCCCGCTCTTATCCATGTACGCCGGTGAGATGAGCGAGTGGCGTCAGATTGAGGAAGACATTATCCAGTCGATTCGCGGGGGACGCGTCGTCGACGAGGCCTCGAAAGAATTGAAGCGTGTCCGTAAGCAAATCGAGATTCTCGAAGGACGGATCGAGGAGCGATTGAGTAAGTTTTTGAAGAGTGCGGTGAACCGGGAAGCGATTCAAGACGGTTTCGTGACGAAAAAACAAGACCGATTCACGATTCCGATCAAGGCCTCGTATAAGCATAAAATCGCCGGGACGATCGTCGACACGTCGAGCCGTGGCACGACTGTCTTCATCGAGCCCGAAGCGGTAGCAAAACTGAACGCAGAACTCGTCGTCAAACGGACCGAGGAGGCGGTCGAAATCTACCAAGTGCTCGCCACGCTCACCGGCATGGTGGCCGAGGCGTTACCGACCATCGAGGCGACACTCGACGTCATCGCCCAATACGACATGGTGTTCGCGAAAGGGAAGTATAGCCAAGCCATCGACGGCATCGCCCCGCGCGTGAACGCCATCGGAAAAATCCGTTTGAAACAAGTCCGCCACCCGCTTCTCGAACGAGCGGTCCCCCTCGACTTCTCGCTCGGTGAGACGTATCGCGGTCTCATCATCACTGGACCGAACGCCGGCGGGAAGACGGTCGTCTTGAAGACGATCGGTCTGCTCAGTTTGATGACGATGAGCGGGCTTCATATCCCGGCACATCCGGACACGGACATCTCGACGTTTGACGACGTATTCGTCGATATCGGGGACAACCAGGATATGGGGTCGGCGCTCAGCACGTTCTCGGCCCATATGCATAACGTGGCGAGCATCATGCAGAAGGCAGGGAAGCGATCATTACTATTATTCGATGAAATCGGAAGCGGGACGGAACCGAACGAGGGAGCGGCCCTCGCCATCGCGATTTTAGAAGAGGCATACAAGCGAGGCTGCCTCGTCGTCGCTTCGACCCATTACGGGGAGATCAAAGCGTACTCGGAGATGCACCCGGACTTCATGAATGCGGCGATGCAGTTCGATCCGGACACGCTCGAGCCGAAGTATCGATTGTTGATTGGACAGTCCGGCGACAGTAACGCCTTGTTCATCGCCCGAAAAATGAAACTGCCCGTGAGCATTTTGAAGCAGGCGGAACGCTACATGCATGATAAAACGTATGATCAGTCGCTCGTCGATTCATCACGACTCGCGCAAGAACTCGTCCGACCGGTCATCGAACCGGATGAACGCTTCGAAAAAGGGGATCGGGTCCGCCTGCTCGAGACGAATCAAGTCGGCCTCGTGTATGCGATGAACGAGTCGTTGCGTCGCGTTACCGTGTATGTCGACGGCGTGTCTAACGATTATCCGCTCCGTCGTGTCCGGCTTGAGGCGAAAGCGATCGATCTTTATCCGGCAGGCTACGACCTCGAGACGCTATTCGTCAACTATCGGGACCGCAAGGAAGCCCATGACTTTGCCCGCGGTTCAAAAAAGGCGCTCCGTCGCGTCGAGAAAGAGATTCGAGCACGGCAACGAGCCGAACGAGGCGAATGAGAGTATTCGGCAAAGCACTCGGGTAAGGAACAAGGACCGGGAGTCGTCTAATCGTTCGGCTGACGGGTAAGTGTCGGAGGTGGATGGAATGTTTTGGTTGAGCTTATTGTTTGCCATCGGGTTTGCCTTGATCCATTATTTCTCGGGAAACTTGATTCATGTGCGTGAGACGCCGCGCAGTCGTTTTTTATCGCTCGCTGGCGGCGTCGCGGTGGCTTATGTCTTCTTGCACCTCTTACCGGAGTTGAATGAATATCAAGAACAGTTGGAAGGTCATTTAGGGGACGGGCTTTTCGCATCGGTTGAGAATCATATTCTCGTCGTCAGCATGATTGGCCTGGCCGCGTTTTACGGTCTCGAGCGACTCGCCACACAGATGAGTCGGCGCGGGAGCGGCAGCGTGTTCTGGATTCATATGGCGCTGTTCGTTTTCTATAACTTCAGCATCGGCTATGTGCTCGCCGAGAGCGCGTTCGATAATGCATGGACGATGACGCTTTACTTCTTTGCGCTCGGGATTCATTTCATCACGGTCGACCAAGGGCTGAGACACCATCACAAAGCGATGTATGATCGGGAAGGACGGCTCTTATTGTCCCTTTCGGTGCTCGCTGGGTGGGGCGTCGGCGCGTTCTCGGCGCTCGATGAATTGACGTTGTCCATCATCGTCGCGTTTTTGGCCGGGGGCATCATCTTGAACGTCATGAAAGAAGAGCTACCAGAGGAACGGGACAGCAGTTTTCGAGCCTTCGCCGTCGGGCTCTTCGGTTATTCGCTCTTATTGTTGTCCATATGAAAAGGCAACCGCCGCGCGGTTGCCTTTTTGCTTACAATGAATTCGTGCTCTGGTCGTCTACGTTGTCATCGCTTGAAGGTGTATCCTCATCTGTGTTCGACCCGCCGAATGGACCACCGTGATGTGGGCCGTGTCCGCCCCGATGACGTCCTCCGCCAAAACCGCGTATCTCGTCTAGGTCGTCATAACTCGTGACGTCGGCGAAGCGCGCCTCATGCTCGGCAAGGATTGAATCGGCCTCTTCTTGCGTCAAATCACCGGATTCGACCGCTGCGTCGAGTTTGGCTTCATGAGACGCGATCATCGCCTCGATGAACTGTTCGATGGTGATTCCTTTCGATTCGGCCAACTCAGGAAGTGACTGCCCTTCTTCACGTGCTGCTGCCACTTCGTCCTCGGTCAACCCGAGCGCCTCGAGTAAGGCGGCTTGTCCGGCTGCCCGGTCACCGAACATCCCGCGCTCCCCGCGTTCGCCGCGCTCACATTGTGTCGTCGTTTCCGTTCCGTCAGTCGTTGTCGTATCGTTCGTGGCGGCATAGACGCCTGTGCCTGAGACGACAAGTAGGCCGGCCAGGGCGATTGCTAATTTATTCATGTCAATTTCCTCCTTTACTACCTCAAGTGTAGGACGCGACCGTTCAAAAGTTGTGAGGGAGTTGCAAGGTTTTTGCAAATTGTCTTTGGGAAACGATGGGGTCTGTTTCCCGATACGATATAATCAAAGTGGAGGCGATAGAGATGAACGTACTCGTGGTCGAAGATGAACCCAAATTAGCGGACGGACTTGCCCGCTTTCTGACGTATGCTGGTTTTCACGTTCGTGTGGCCGGTACGCTCGCCGAGGCGAAGCGACAGCTTGAGCAACCGTTCGATGCGGTCCTCCTCGACGTGCGTTTGCCGGACGGGGAAGGGTGGACGCTCATTCCGAAATTGAAGGCGTTGCGGCCTGCTCCTGTCATCATCTTGGCGACGGCACGGGGCGAGGCGGATGACCGTGTGTTCGGACTTGAGCTCGGGGCTGACGATTATTTGGTCAAACCGATTGTATTGAAAGAACTCGAAATCCGCCTGAAGCGTCTCGTCAAACAGACGGATGAAATCTCGTTCGGCGACATGACGGTGGATGCTCGCTCCCGGACGGTGACCGATGACGGCCGTGCGATTCGCATGACGAATAAAGAGTATGAGTTGTTGCTTTACTTTTTGAAGCATAGCGGAGAAGCCATCGATCGGAATCGTCTGCTCGATGACGTGTGGGACTACACGTTCGCCGGGGACACCCGGACGGTCGACACACACGTCAAACAGTTGCGCGACAAGTTGCCGACGATGAAACGGCAATTAAAGACGGTGCACCGCGTCGGCTATCGATTGGAGGATATCCGATGAATCGATTGATGAAGAAGTTACTCGTCATGGCGATTTTGCCGCTTACGGTCATGGCCGTGCTCACGTTCGGGCTAACGTCGCTGCTGATTGGTCGTTTTGCCGAGACCGAAAGCTATACTCAACTCGGGCGGGAAGCTGATATTGTCTACGATGCGCTCATGGACGGTCGGGGCATCCCTGGACAGTTCGATGTCGTCGTGTTTCGAGACGGGGAACGGCTCGACCTTGAGCGGGGCGGCCGGATGCATCGCCATATGACACCGTTTCTGAACCCGGACGTATTAAGTGAACGAGACCAAATTCGTATGAACGGAACAAACCTGCTCACGTTCAAACTTGAGGAAGGTGATTTGCAAATTGTGACGTATACGACCGCACCGTTGGCAAATCCACAGTTTCGCCAAATTTACGTCATTCTTGGGAGCGGTTTTTTGTTCGCGCTTCTCGTCGCCATCGGCATGACGTATTGGATGAGCAAGCGTTTGACGACCCCGCTCGTCAAATTGAAACAAGCGACCGCCTCCATCATGTCGGGCCGGCACGATCTCACGCTACCGCCGGTTACCGACGATGAGATTGGTGATTTGACGGAAGCGGTCCGGCAGATGAACATGTCGCTCGAAGAAAAAGAGCGGCTACAGAACACGTTCATCTCCGGGGTCACGCATGACGTTCGCACCCCGCTCGCCATCGTGCGAAACGAGGCGGAGATGCTTGAACTCGGAGTCGTCAAACAAGAAGACGTGGCCGCGACCGGACGGAGCATGACCGAGGAGGTCGACCGCATCGACCGGCTCGTCACCGAGATGCTCGAGTATTCAAAATTATCCGCGAACAAGTTGACGCTTACGATCGAGTCTATTTATATGGACGAATTGATGGAAGAGACCGTTTCACGGATGAAAGAATGGTTCAGTGAAAAGAAAGTGACGGTCGCGCTCGACCTTGAAAGGGTGGCTGCTCAAGTTGACCGAGTGGCGATGGAGCGGATTTTGTCGAACTTTCTTCAAAACGCCTATCACGCCAGCCCGGTCGGCGGCGTGATCACAGTCCGGCTCACAGAGCGACGGCTCGAAATCGAGGACGAGGGGCCGGGCATTCCAGAATCGATGCGGAACAACATATGGGATATGTATGTGAAAGGTGACCGCTCGAACGGGCATGGACTCGGTCTGGCTATCAACAAGCTGTTGCTCGAGGCCCAAGGGTTGTCGTATGGAGTCGAATCACGAGAGGGGGCGGTCTTTTGGATCGAATGGAATTGAATCTGTTTTTACGAGGCGTAAGATTAGAACGGGACCGAGTCGAGTCCCCGGGCTATCCGTTCTCACTGCCAATCTTTCAAAGGTTCAACGAGTTGACGCTGACCCAGCCGGTCACGTTTCTCGTCGGGGAGAACGGGAGCGGAAAATCGACGTTGATTGAAGGGATAGCCATCGCCGCCGGGTTCAACCCGGAAGGCGGAGCGACCTCGTTTCGGTTTGAGACCGATTCGACACATAGTTCGTTGTTTGAAGCGCTTCGGCCAATCCGGGGCGCGTATCGGCCGGAAGACGGCTTTTTTCTTCGTGCCGAGACGGCGTATCAATTGTCGAGCTACGTTGATGAGATTGCGCGCTCGAGTCCGGACCCGGAACGGTTTTACGCATCGTACGGAGGTCGGTCGCTTCATGAACAGTCACATGGGGAAGCGTTCCTTTCGCTCATGTTGCATCGCTTCCGGGGGCGTGGTCTCTATATTTTAGATGAACCCGAGGCCGCGCTGTCGCCGATGCGACAATTGACGATGCTCGCCCGGATGCATGAACTTGTGCAGTCGGGGAGCCAGTTCATCATCGCCACCCATTCGCCGATCCTCATGTCTTATCCTGACGCTGACATCCTTCAAGTCGAGACGGGACTCGAACCGACGTCGTTCGATGAACTCGAGCACGTTCGGGTCATGCGTGACTTTTTGGCGGCCCCGGAACGGATGCAACGCATCTTGTTCGAATAAAACGGTCATCGTGTAAGCGTTTTATTTTTATGTTGACGTCAAGATATCAACGGAGTATGCTAAGGACGAGAAGAAGAAAATCCACTTTGGGATTGTTACTGGTCATGCAGGCAAAACCTAAATTGATGCCGTCCATCCAACTTTAGGGGACCGGCGTGAATTTAGGTTTTTTTCTTTTCAATCGACCCTGAGCGGAGGTGACAAGATTCCATGCACATTTCAAAAGTGTTCAACAACAACGTCGTGGCCATTCAAGCGAACGGTCAAGAACAAGTCGTCATGGGACGAGGGATTGCGTTCCCAAAACGACCTGGTGACGCGATCGATCAAGCGCGAATCGAAAAGATCTTTACGCTCGAGAGTAAAGAGAGCCATGATCGGTTCGTCCATTTTTTAAATGAGATGCCGGGTGAGGAGATGGAGACGGTGAAGCAAATCGTCAAACTCGCCGAAACAAGGCTCGAAAAGACGGTGCACGACTCGCTTTATGTGACGCTCGCCGACCATATTCATTTCTCCCTCAGTCGTTATCGCGATGGAATCGTCATCCGAAACCCGCTCGTTTGGGAAGTGAAACGGTTTTATGGACCTGAATTTTCAATCGGGAAAGAAGCGGTCGCGCTCATCAACGAGCGGCACGACGTCGTCCTCGATGAAGATGAGGCCGTCGCCATCGCCCTTCATCTCGTCAATGCGACGATGTCTGGCGCGAAGGGTGAGAACTTACACCTTGTCACCGAGATGACGAAAGCGACCCAAGCGATCCTGACAATCATCACGTACCATTTTCAAATCGACTTGGATGAAGAGTCGCACGCCTACTCCCGGTTCTTGACCCATCTCAAATACTTCGTCCAACGGCTCGCCTCGAAAGAGCCGGTGAAGACCGGAGGCGATGAGACGCTGTTTGAGATGGTGAAGCTGCGCTATCCTGACGCCTATGAATGCGTCGAGAAAATCGCGGGACTGATCGCCTCGAAGTACAACTATGCGGTGTCGACCGATGAACGGCTCTATATGATGATCCACATCGAAAATTTAATGAAAGAAAGACGATCCTAAGGATGGTTACTGATGATGCAGGCCAAACCTAAATGACGCTACGCGATGTAGACGTACATTTAGGTTTTTCTTTTTACCTCAAACTGAAGGAGTGAGCAAAATGAGCCAATACAAGGCCCTCGCCGACGACATCATTCGTCACGTCGGTGGGAAAGACGACGTCAAAAGCGTGTTCCACTGTGCGACACGGTTGCGTTTCAAATTGAAAGATGAAAAAAAGGCCGATCCCGGAGACGCTGAAACAACACGATGGCGTCATCACGGTCGTCCAAAGCGGCGGCCAGTTCCAAGTCGTCATCGGCAACAATGTACCGTACGTCTATCAGGACGTCGTCGCAGCCGGAGGTTTTCAAACGTCATCGAATGAGGAAGAAGAGAAGACGGGCGTGTTCAATCGCTTGATCGATGTGATTGCCGGTATCTTCACCCCGATTCTCGGCCCGATGGCCGGGAGCGGGTTGTTGAAAGGATTGCTTGCCATTCTCGTCGCCCTCGGTCTCCTCACGCAAGACATGGGGACGTACATCGTCTTGAACGCAGCGGCCGATGCCCTCTTCTACTTCCTGCCGGTCATCCTCGGACACTCGGCCGCGAAGAAGTTCGGTGGGAACCCGTATATCGGGATGATTATCGGGGGAGCGCTCGTCTATCCGGCCATCGTCGCGATGCAAGGTGCTGGCGAGACGCTCACGTTCCTCAATTTACCGGTCGTGTTGATGAGTTATGCGTCTTCTGTCATTCCAATCATCTTGGCGACGTACGTCTCGTCAAAAGTGGAGGCGTTCTTCAAAAGCGGACGCATGAGGCAGTCCGGAACTTCACGACCCCGATGATGGCGCTCCTCATCGTCGAGAACGGTCTTGGGGCGTATGACAACGTCGAAGCGGACGGTTCGGTCCATGACGATTATCGCATCGGGTACTTGCGTGACCATTTGAAGGCGATGGTCGAGGCGATTGAGGACGGGGTCGACGTCATCGGCTACACGAGCTGGGGCTGTATCGACCTCGTCAGTGCATCGACGGGTGAATATAGCAAACGATACGGGTTCATCTATGTCGACAAGCACGACGACGGGTCAGGGACGCTCGAGCGTTCACGGAAAGATTCGTTCTTCTGGTATCAAGACGTCATCCAGACGAACGGAGCAAGCCTGTTCGAAGATGAGACGGTTAAATAAAAAGGAGCGGCCGCGGCCGCTCCTTTGTTATGACTTGGTAATTTTACGCAGGACGATGATGGCGAGGCTGATTCCAAACGCAATCAGCATATACGTGGCGATTTCAGTCCAGATGCCCATCAAGCCTCCTCCTCGACAAACACGGCGAGTTCGCCTTGCGGCATGGCGACGAGCAAGTACTCATCTCCCCCGAGCGGGCGGGCGTCCCCTGCCTGCCAGCTCTCGAACTGTTCATGGAAACCGTTGACGAATAACGTGCGGCCAGACTCGAACGTCAACTCGAGATGTGGATATTCGTCGCCTAGACGGACGTGACGGACCCGTTCGCGCCGCAATTCGATGAGACGTTGCAGTTGTAGCGCCTCATCGAATAAGGTGTCCGCGGTATGGACGTGCCAAGACCCCTCGATGGAGAGCCAAGCCTCATGGTCGTCCCCGCGCTTGAAGTAAAGCAGGTGGTGGTTCGGTCCAGACCCGAAGTCGATCCCAACGAACGACGTCGTGCTGAAGAGATGCGTTAAAATTTTCGAAGCTTCACTATTTGTAGTACGGGTCACGCTTCCACCTCGCTTTTATTTTTTAGTTAGGTAGCTCTATCATTTCACGGTAGCGCACTAAAGTATACGAAAACATTATTTGACACTCCCACAGCTAAAGCAGTGGGATTCTGAAGTGCTTGTGCGAGCGCAGTCCATTTCTGTTTTGCTCAAGCCTTCAGATGAGGGTGTGCCATCACCCCTCCTGAGA
>NZ_JACSMC010000013.1:0-72359 GCF_018618435.1 Exiguobacterium sp. s150
AATTAGGCTACCTCACACCGATAAAATATGGTGTGGTGGCAGCCTAATAAGGTGTTTTTATTAGTGTCTCATATAGCTAGGTCAGTCTAAATCGCAGTTTTTTATTGCACTTCGAGCGCCAAGTCACCGAACTTCGTCCATCCGACGAGGCAGGTCACTTTATAAAGAAGGAACGTGATGACAGCGGGGAGCACGACGCCTGTGCCGACGAAGATGGCGAACGCCTCGGCACCTTGAGCCGCCAAGATATTGAGCGGGGCGATCATCGAGTTCAAGCCGAGTCCGGCAATCTCGTATGGGACTTCGAGCGAGAACCAGAGCGTCGCAATCGGGGCACTGATCATGGCCGCGATAAAGGGTGGCATGACGACCCGAGGGTTTTTGACGACGTTCGGGAACTGGACTTTCGGTGTAACAAAGAACGATGCGACCAAACCGCCTGGGTCGGTTTGACGATAAGCCATGAGCGTGAACCCGACGAACTGGGCTGTACATCCAATCAAGGCGGCAGCACTCGCGACAGGGTCGAGTTGAAGCGCGATGGCGAGCGCAGCAGATGATGCCGGCGACATGAGCATGACACTAAAGACGAGCGCGATGACGAGTGATGTGGCAATCGGCGACGTGTTGACCGATGCGGTGATGCTTGCGCTGATGGTATTGATGAGCGGCGTCGTGACGGCCGCTGCACCGACCCCGACGATCCCGCCACCGAGAACGGCGGAAACCGGGACGACCATCATGTCAAACTTTGTCTTTCCAAGAACGCGTTTCCCAATCCAAACAGCCGCAGCCGCTGCAATCAAAGCGCTGATCGGTTGACCCGGGACGAGGACGAGTCCACTCTCGGTCGGTTGGAGGGCAGCCCCGCCGACGGTTGCCGCAATCATCGAACTGAATAAAATGAGCGTGTTGCCACCGAGTTGATAGGCGACACCGGCGCCGAGCGCCGGGGCGAGAAGTGACTTGGCGACTTGCCCGATCGTGACGAGCATGTCGAGCCCTGCCATTTTCCCAATCGTCTCAATCAAGAGTCCGACCCCGAGCGTGACGAGGACGGCGCTTGCCATCCCGGCTGAAATTTTAATCATTCGATCCATTGCGTACTGTTTCACTTCCATCATCTCCTCTGTCTGTTTTCCAATAAAAAAACCTATCCGAATGGGATAGGCGCAAATGGTTCACGGTGAGCGCCTCGTCCGAATCCATCGAAACAAGGGCCCAAAAATTCGTCTCGGTTACGAGTCGATTTTCAGTCCCTTCGTCGAATAATAATCAGCAGGCCGTGTTGTGTCTGTGTATGCATGGCGTTTCGCTCCTCCGTTTTGCTAAGATTTGTCTTAGAGTAACATGACAATTTTCAATAATCAATATTTTCTGAAAATTAATTTGAAAAAAATTGGAACGATAAAATAAAAAGAGGTAGCAGCTCCTAATTTGAGAGCGCTACCATTCGCCATACATGGCGTTATGAGGTGCTGGCCGTAAGCAAGCCAACTTGTTCATCAATAAAATTCATCGAGACGGTGTTAAAGATATCCGGCTGATCGACGTTGACGACGTGACCAGAATCCTCGACGACATGAACGTTCGCCGTCGGTTGGTGTTTCGCCGTCCGTTCGACCGCTTCGAGAAACATGTAATCCTCATCACCCATCACATAAAGAATCGGGACGGCCGTTTGAATCGATGAGAAATGTCGAAGCAACGGATTCATGTTCTCGGTCATCTTGAACCAACGAATGAACTCGCGTTGGCATAGGTTAGCCGCATCGCGGACAAACATCATCCGTGACTTCTTATGGCGTTTTTTCGGCAATAAAATCCATGCGAACAGTTGATAGAGCCACATGTACGGCACGAAGTTTTGCACGAGGCTACCGAGACGAATCAATAACGTCGAACGAACGTTAAATTTGACGATCGCGCCCCCGAGCACGACCGAGGCAATACGTTCCGGATGGTGTTCGAACATCGCTTGAATGACGATCGTCCCGAGCGATAGTCCGACCATATGACCTTTTTCGATGTTCAAGTGGTCCATCACTTCGACCACGTCTTCGACGACGACGTCGAGCGTGTATGCGTTGAGCGGTTGCGTTAACGACTGCTCGGCATCATAAGACCCGCCGTGGCCACGCAAGTCGAGCAACAGGACATTATATTTCTTTTTAAACGGTCGGATTTGACGATACCAGTGAGACAGGCTCCCCCCGGCGCCATGAATGAAGATGACCCAAGGATGGTCGTCGCTTAATGTATACGTTTTACAATGCAACATGAACGCTATCCTCCAAAAGTTTTTAAGTTCATTAAACCATAAAAATAATATACCATATGTCGCTTGGAAGCACTATCGTTTCAACTCACTCAAGCGTATGGCTTTCTTCGTATTGGCGAAGTGGACTTTGGCGATGCCGTTCAATCGATCGACGCCATCGCGACGGATTAACGTGGCGGCCGCTTGATCGACTTTGGTGCCCGCACCTTTTGGCAAGGTGAGGCCGACAGTTTGACTCAATTTGTCCATTTCCTTCAAAAAGAACGCACGTGCCAAAATCGAGGCGGCTGCCACGGCGACGTGCAGCCCTTCCGCTTTCGTCGAGAAATAGACGTCGTCCTTGACGATGTGACGCTCTTGACTCAGGTGCTTATAATAGACGGCCTTTTCTGCGAACTGATCAATCAAAATCGCATCCGGTTTCTCCTCGAGTTTGTCGAGAAGGGCCGATAAGGCGGCGTTATGGGCGATGGCGGTCATCTTTCCTTGCGTCATCGTTTTTTGCATCTTATTGTACATCGGGTTATGAAGCGTCGCTTTCTGATACGGGATCGTCACGTGCAAATCACGGGCGATGCGTTTAATCTCAGGGTCAGACAACAACTTCGAATCTTTGACGCCTAATTCTTTGACGAGTTCGATTTTTTCTTTTGGGACGTAGGCGGCGACGATGACGAGCGGACCGAAGTAATCGCCTTTACCGACTTCATCACTGCCGACGACCGACCAATCCGAAAATCCTTCCGGTAGCATCGAAGTGGCGGCCACTTTTTTTGCTACTGGCGTTCCCCATTTCGCCGCCTCCGTCTCAGCCGCTTGACCTTGGAACATGACTTTACCCGAATTGTAAACGGTAATCACACAGGAAGGTGTTTTCGCGCTAAATTTCGCATAAGGTGGCGGTTTGACCGCGTGAGGTGCGTAGCGCTCGATCAAGGCGTTCTGCGCCTCGGTCGATAATTGAATGACTTGATTGCCCAACAGGAGCACTTCCTTTCTATCTCGCAAATTAATTTTACATTTTTTTTGTATATTTTGAAACCAGCACACTGGCTTTTCCGTATGAAACAGTGAGACGAGTAAAAGTGAAATGAGGTGAGGCAAAAATGTGGTGGCGCGAGGACACGGAGCAAGGCGAGGCGGAATTCCTCTATAAACAAATTCTCGAGCTCGAATCGAGAATCGCTAAGCTAGTTGCCCATCAAGTACGGGTGCGTCGCCTACTCATGCAAGAGTCGTCAGAAGCGACGACAGAGCAAATCATCACGCTGCAAGCAGAAGTCGATCATTATTTGACGTTGTTGCGGCAAGAGAGAGTAGAAGCTGTCGATCGTTATGATCGATTGACATTCGAGAAGACGTTAGGGCGCGTCCGGCAATCCATGGAACAACCGACCCGTCCGCTCACAGAATGGGATACGATTGAACGGGCGCTCGCGCTTGAAGTCGAGCATCTGCGTCGCGTGCTCGCCTACGAACATGAACGCCGAAGCGAGGAGGGGTGGTAATGGAGTCACTCGATCAATTATATTGGTGGGTCCTCATCATTGCGGGACTCGGAACGTTCGTGTATATGCTATTTTCAGACGCGTTCGACATGTTTGAAGGCTGGTTCAACCCAGCCGTCATCCTTTCGTTCTTGGCACTCGGGGCGGGAATTGGTCTCATTTTAAATGCGCTCGCGCACGTCTCGCCGATGATTGGGCTCGCCGTCGCCCTTGTCGGTTCGTTCGCCTTGACGACGCTTCTTTACTTATTCGTCTTATTGCCACTCTCGAATGCGGAGGAATCTATCGGGATGACCGATGAGTCACTCATCGGCCTCGTCGGCCGGTTGACCGTCCCTGTGCCCGAAGGTGGATATGGAGAAGTGCTCGTCGAATCGGTGACTGGCTCCGTATTAAAGACGGCGCAAAGCATTGACGGGAAAGCCATCTCGGCAGACCGTCGCGTTGTCATCATTGAAGTAGAACGAAACATTGCGGTCGTCATGGAATACGACGAACCGACAATCCGGAAGGAGAATGGATAGATGGATACAGTCATCCTTGCAAGCATTATCGTCGGGGTTATCATTCTTTCCCTGATTTTTGTATTCGTATTAAAGTACCGTACGGTCGGACCGGATGAGGCGCTAATCGTCACCGGAAGTTACTTAGGAAAGAAAAATGTCCATAGCGACGCCTCGGGCAACCGGGTCAAAATCATCCGTGGTGGCGGTACGTTCGTGTTACCTGTCTTCCAACAGGCAGAACCGCTCAGCCTTCTCTCGAGCAAGCTTGAAGTCACAACACCGGAAGTTTATACGGAACAAGGTGTCCCGGTCATGGCGGACGGAACGGCCATCATTAAAATCGGTGGCTCTATCAGTGAGATTGCCACAGCGGCCGAGCAATTCCTCGGCAAACCAAAAATCGAGCGTGAGAACGAGGCGAAAGAAGTACTCGAAGGTCACCTCCGCTCCATCCTTGGTTCGATGACGGTCGAAGAGATTTACAAGAACCGGGACAAGTTCTCACAAGAAGTCCAACGTGTCGCTTCACAAGACTTAGCGAAGATGGGTCTCGTCATCGTCTCGTTCACGATTAAAGACGTTCGTGACAAGAACGGCTATCTCGAGTCACTCGGAAAACCGCGAATCGCCCAAGTTAAACGGGATGCAGACATCGCGACAGCCGAGGCAGATAAAGAGACGCGCATCAAGCAAGCCGAAGCGATGAAAGACGCGAAGAAAGCCGAGCTCGAGCGGGCCTCAGAAATCGCAGAAGCCGAGAAAGAGAACCAACTCCGCATCGCGGCGTACCGTCGTGAACAAGACGTCGCCAAAGCCCGAGCCGACCAAGCGTATGAGCTTGAAGAAGCGCGAGCGAAACAAGAAGTCACCGAGCAACAGATGCAAGTCCAAATCATCGAGCGTCAGAAGCAAATCGAGCTCGAAGAGAAAGAGATTATGCGTCGCGAGAAACAATATGACTCGGAAGTGAAGAAGAAAGCCGACGCCGATCGCTATGCGATCGAGCAGTCAGCGGAAGCGGATAAAGCCCGTCAAATTGCCTCAGCCGATGCCGAGAAGTACCGCATCGAGGCCGAAGCGAAAGCCGACGCAGAACGCGTTCGACTCGCCGGTGTCGCCGAAGCCGACTCGGAGCGGGCGAAAGGGGAAGCGGAAGCCGAAATCATCCGCTTGACAGGTCTCGCCGAAGCGGAAGCGAAACAAAAAATCGCCGAAGCGTTCGAGCAATACGGCCAAGCCGCGATTCTCGATATGGTCGTCAAGATGCTCCCGGATTACGCGAAGCAGATTGCTGCGCCACTCGGAAACATCGATCAAATCACGGTCGTCGATACAGGAAGCGGCAAAGACGGTGGGGCCGGAAAAGTCACGGGTTATGCCACTGACTTGATGGCGTCGCTCCAGCAGACGCTCAAAGCCTCATCGGGGATCGACATGAAAGACCTGCTCGACAACTTCGTCGGGAAAGGGAACGTGCCGACAGACGATGCGCCGGAACGCAAGCTCGTTGAGACGGCAGCGACGACAGAAGAATAAATCACGAGGTCGCAGACGCATTCGTCTGCGGCCTTTTTTGTGAACATGCGCGAGATTTCCCTAACTTTCAAACGGAATGACTTCAAGCCGAGTCGAATCGTGTCGATAAGTGAGATGTCAGACCAATTGAGAGAGGAAGAATGTCATGAAAAAAGGAGTCATCTTCGGGTTGATGACCGCAAGCGTCTTGTGGTTATCGGCCTGTCAATCTGTCATCGACAAACCTGAGACCGCCATCGAGGAGCGGCAGTCGATGGGTGTCGTCTTATCGGACGTCGGTCTCGGGGACCAATCGTTCAGCGACGCGGCCATGCGGGGCATGGGGCAATTACAAGAGACTGGGGAATGGTACGTTGATTATCGAGAGCTTGAGGAGACGAAAACGTATGAAGCCGGCTTCGAACAGCTCGTAGCGGCAGGGCACGATGTCATCATCGGGCTCGGCTTTGCGTGCCAGGAGGATTTAGAGAAAGTAGCGGCCAATCATCCAGACCAACAGTTCGCCTTGATTGACGCCGTTTCGACGTTACCGAACGTGATGTCCGTAACGTTTGAAGAAGTAGAAGGGAGCGCGTTGGCCGGTGCGGTGGCAGGTCTTGAGACAGAGACAGGAAAAATCGGATTTGTCGGCGGCGTGGACAACGAGTTGATTCAAAAGTTCTCGACCGGCTTCTTACTCGGAGCGAAAGCGGTAAACGCCGATGTCGAACTCATTGTCGATTATGCGAATGACTTTGCCTCGCCTGAAATCGGAGAGCAGTTGGCCGAGAAACAGATCGAGGCAGGAGCCGACGTCTTATATGCGGCGGCAGGATTGACCGGTGTCGGTGTCTTACAGACCGCACAAGCGAACGGCGTGAAGGCCATCGGGGTCGATAGCGATCAGTCGATGATTGCGCCGGATGCGGTCATCACGTCGATGTTAAAACAAGTGGACTTAGCCATCGTCGCCATCGCGGATAACGTTCAAGAGGAAGCCTTCAGCGAACATCTCACGCTTGGTCTCGAGGAGGGCGGGGTCGGTCTTGCCGCACTTCGTCGCGTCCAGTGGAGCGACGAGGAACGGGAACGCTTTGACGCATTCGAGAAACGGCTACTGGAGGGCAAACAACAATGAGTTTACGAAAACGATTTATTGTGTCAACGGTGTTTACGGTCGTTTTGATCGTCTTGATGATGAGTTACGTCTTGACGACGTTAAATCGGTTGCAAACGTATAACGAACAGTACGGCTCACAAATGATTGAGTTGTCTCAACTCGAGACGTCCCTCCTTCAAGAACAGTCACTTTGGACATCACTTGGCGAGCAGATGAGCCCGGCGACATTGAATCAGTTAACACGCATCCGCGAAAACAACGTGGCCACGTTTGAGACGCTAGAACGTACGTATTTAATTCCGGCGTTCAACGAACATTTGGAACGGGCGACAGCAAAGTACGCGCGCATCGGTGAGAACGTCGAGGCGGAGGCCGGCGGGATTGCAGCCCGGATTCAAGCAGCCAAGCTCGAAGGATTACTGAACGACGTGAATACGCTACTCGTTAAGAATGGTTCGTTCTACGAAGCACTCCAACAGGAGGCGGCAGAGGAGACGAAACGGTTGTTTGTCATTTCCATCGTGCTCACGGCGTTCGTGATTGGCGCGCTCGCGGTGTACAACTTCTTCTTTGCCCGTTCCATCACGCGTCCGCTCGAGCAGACCGTCGAGGCAGCCGAAGCCATCGCTTCTGGTCGACTGATTTCATTGCCCGAGTCGACGAGACGAGACGAGATCGGGCGTCTTGAACGGGCGATGCGACATATGACGGTCTCCCTTCAAACGGTAATCGGGTCAATCCGGGTCACCTCGATGCAAGTCAACGCGATGACCGAGACGGCCGCGACCGAGAACGAGGCGGTCGTCAGCACGACGTCAAACATCACGAACGCGGTCGATGAGATGGCGAACGGTGCCCAATCGATTGCGAACGAGCTACAAGAGACGCTCGAGTCGGTCGGCATCATGGCGGCCTCGTTCGAGACGAGCCTCCAACAGACGCGCCAGACGACAGAAGAGACGAGCGCGATGACGCGCGAAGTCCAAGACGGGATTGAGACGTTGACCGACCAAGAACGGATCTTGCAACGCTCGAGCGAACGAAATACGACCCTCGTCAAACGGATGGATGCGTTCGCGCGAAATACGGACGAGATTGAACGGATGGCGAAGCTCGTCGAAGACGTGGCAGCCCAAACGAACTTACTCGCGTTGAACGCGGCGATTGAAGCGGCCCGTGCCGGCGAAGCAGGACGCGGTTTCGCCGTCGTCGCGAGCGAAGTGAAGAAGTTAGCTGAAGAGAGTAACGTGGCGACACGCTCGATCTTTAGTGTCGTCCAATCGATTCATGAAGAAGTGGAGCGATTGAAACAGACGGTCGAAGAAGCGAGTCAAGAACAGACGGCCCAACTCCAAGCGTTCGGCTTGACGAAACAAGCGTTCACGCGGATTCATGATCGGACAGACCATGTCGCCGCATTCGTCCATACAATCGAGCGAGAAATGCTGGCCTCGAGTAGCGAAGTGACGAACGTGTTGAAGCGGGTCGAAGAAGTGAGCGGGGTGACTGAAGAGCTTGCCGCCGGAAATGAAGAAGTGGCCGCCTCGATGAAGGAACAACAGGCGAGCTTTGACCAAATTTTCGTTTTGATGCAAGAACTCGAAGGACAGGCAGCGGCACTTGCCGATCAAGTCCAACATTTTCAAAACGATTGAGACAAGTTTCGGCTTGTCTCTTTTTTTTATGGGAAAACAGGACGAGTCGGACGGTACAACGGACAAGCAAGCGACTGAATCGAGGAGATAGCCCTAGATGAGCGGTAGATGATTCGGGCGCATACTATAGACCAGAAGGTGTCGATAGGAGGAAGCGAGATGGAAAAATGGAAACGTTACGTCATCGGGCTGGTTGTGGCTTTATTCATGGCGGTCGGCTACATGTTCGCATCGAAACAGCCCGAGACGCCGATGGTCGAACAATTCGAACTCAAAGCGGAAGAGTCGGTTCAAGCGGAACCGGCAGCGGGGAAGATCGTCGTCTACGTGACAGGCGCCGTCGTCTCACCTGACGTGTATGAGATGCCGTCCGGGGCAAGGGTCGGGGACGTTCTAACGCTAGCCGTTTTGACTCCGGAAGCAGAACCGGAGCAGTTGAACTTGGCCCAACTGCTCGTCGATGGGTCAAAGATCACGGTGCCGAAAAAAGGCGAGCTTCTCGAGGTCGCACCGGAGACGACCGAGACTGAAACGAACGGGGTCCACGTCAACAGTGCGACGAAAGAGGAATTGATGACGGTCCCGGGGATCGGACCGGCTAAAGCCGAGGCGATATTAAATTATTTGAAAGAACATGGTCCGTTCAAGTCCTATGAAGAACTTCGGAACGTGAAAGGTTTCGGTGAGAAGACGTTAGAAAACATGAAGGGCTACCTGCTGGTCCCGTAAGATGCCGATTTTTCCGCTACTTCCAATCAGTGTCCTCATCGCTTGTACCCAAGGCTTCGTCCTCGTCGGCTTCGTGCTGTTCCTCTTTTTGCTTGCGACATGTCGAGGCCAGTCAGTTGGCACGTATATCGGCGCAGGTTGTCTCGCCTTGATCATTTTTTGGCATGACGAGCCACCGGTCATCTCAGGAGGAGAAGACGTGTTGTTCTCAATCGAGAGCCGACGTGACAATGGGCGTTCGGTCCGATTATACGGTGAGACGTCTGGAGTGGACGGGGTATTGGTCGGACGTGATGTGGCGCTCGGCCGTCCGGGAGAGACGTGTCTCGTCACGTTCGAGCCGGATGCGTTCGCACCGCTCCGAAACGTCGGCGGGTTCGATGAAATGGCGTGGGCGAAAGGGGCAGGCCTCTCGTTCAAGGGAAGCCAAGTCACCGTGACCGCCTGTCGTCCGACGGCAGGCTTGGACGGGATGATGCTTCGGTTCAAAGAGCGCCAGTTGTCCCGCATCGAGGCGACGTATCGGCCTGATGTGGCGCTCTACATGGAGGCACTCTTATTTGGAGAAGGGCGATTGTTGGATGAAGAAACGTCATTTTCGTATCGGGTCACAGGGCTTTTACATCTGCTCGTCATTTCGGGGTCACACATCGCCATGCTCGTCCTCGCGTTCAAATGGCTCCTTGTGCCATTCCCCTTTCATCGTGAAACAAAGATGATCCTCATTGGATTGATTGTGACCGCATTCGGGTGGCTGACCGGATTCTCTCCGCCTGTCGCGCGCGCCGTACTAGTCGCCGACATGGTACTCGTCTTCTCACTATTCGGTTATTCGGTCCGTGACCCGATGCGTCTTTTAAGTTGGTGCGCGGCGGCATTACTCGCACTTCAACCATACTTGTTATTTAATCTTGGGTTTCAACTCACGGTCGGGATGACGCTCTTCTTGATTGTGACCCGTTCGCAATGGACGAACGTGCTCAGTCTGGCAATTTATGCCCAATGGATTGGTTTGATTTTGTTATGGAACGTGCAACCGGTCATCTCGATCGCGGCTCCGTTCTATAACGTAATTGTGGCCATTCTCTTCTCGTGGGTGATGATTCCTCTCGGTTTTTTGGCGTATCTCGTACCGTTATATGAACCGTTACTTCATCCGGTACTCGACGGGCTACATGGGACGTTCACGCTACACAATCAGGTCAAACCGTGGCTCCCGCTCCATGAGCTGACCGTTTGGGGCTCGTTCCTTCTCGCCATCGGATTATGGATTGGACTTCTCTTTCTCGAGCGGCGCCAATTGATTGGTTGGGGAATCGCGTTGCTCACACTCAGTGCTGTCGCCTTGGCGTCCGAATTGAAAGAAGAAGGGCGCGTCACGTTTTTAGACGTCGGGCAAGGAGATGCGATCGTCGTCGAGACGCACGGCCTCACCGGTTTGATTGATGTCGGTGGGGTGTATCATGACCCTTCGGAGAAAAAACGCTCGACGTTTGACCCAGGCGCAGATGTCGTCGCGCCGTACTTATGGAAGCGGGGCGAACGAGAAATCGACTTTTTATTGCTCACCCATGCCGATCACGATCACATTGGCGGGTTGGACGGGTTACTTGATTTGATTCAAGTAAAAGAAGTGTGGTTAGCGGCCGAAGCGGCCGATATGGAGAAACGAGGCGAATTGTTATCTAAACTTGCGCGTAAAAATGTCCCGGTCCGTTTCGTCCGGGCCGGGGACCGTCCCTATCCATGGTTTTGGATCGTCAGTCCTTCGGAGCGTAAGGCAGATGAGAATGCCAATTCTGTCTCGGCCTATTTAACGGTCGGTGGGATGACGTACTTGTTGACGGGTGACTTACCGGAAGCGGGGGAAGTCGCTCTCCCGACTGTCGACGTTGATGTGTTCAAACTCGGCCATCATGGCTCGGACACGTCGTCGAGCGAGGCACTAGTAAACCGGATCGATCCGGAATGGGTCGTGGCGAGCGTCGGCAGGAACAACCGTTACGGGCATCCGCATCCAGACGTCTTGGCGCGACTTGTCGGCAGGCGCGTGCTACGGACGGATGAGGACGGGATGATCGTATGTGAACGTGGCGCTTGCCGAGGGATCGTGGAAACGAAGGTCAGTCGATGAAATGTATGATAAACTAAAAAACGATTGCTCCCCCGGGGCAATCGTTTCGTAGCTTATAAGCTTAAGAACTTGATGAGGACGCCAATCGCGAATAGCGTGAAGAAAAAGCCGAACGGTACGATGAAGCCGATCGCTGAATCGATGGCATCGTTTCGTTTGCATTGGACATCGTTCTCAAACGGGTTTTCGCTTGGTGGGCGAACAGAGTTAATATGCATAGTGAGTCCCTCCTTGAAATGGTTCCGTCCTAAGTATAGCGAATCGGTGAAGGATAATCTATGTTTTAGATAAGAATAAATTGTGAAAGTGGTGTGTGTTTTGAATGAACCATGGCTCCATAACGGCAAAGTAGCCAACGTGTACGTCTTGTTCGGGACGGAGAAGTATCTGCTCGATTCGTGGGAGAAAGAAATCGTCAAGGCGGCCAACCCGTCCGGCGACCAGTTCGACGTGATGCGACTCGACTTACAAGAGACGGCGCTCGATACGGCACTCGACGAGGCGGAGACGGTCCCGTTCTTCAGCGATTATCGGACGGTCGTCGTGAAAAACGCCCAGTTTTTGACCGGCGCGAAAGAGAAACAAAAGCAAAATGTCGAACGGTTGACGGAATATTTGTTGCAGCCGGCACCGTACGCCGTGCTCGTCTTCATCATCGAGACAGAAAAACTCGATGAGCGTAAAAAAGTCGTCAAGCGCTTAAAAGAACGGGCCATCGTCCTCGAGGCGAAAAAGCCGAGCCAGACCGAGCTGATGCGTTACGTCGGTGACGAACTGAATCGACGTGGGCAAAAGATGGACCGCTCGACCGTCGAGCGACTTTTGTTCTTATGCCATGATGATTGGGGGAAACTCGTACGCGAGCTCGAGAAGTTGCAACTGTATGCGAGTGATGGTAGCGAGATCCCGCTCGAAATCGTCAACGATCTCGTCCCTCGAACGCTTGAAGACAATGTGTTCCAACTGTCCGAATTTTTAGTCGCCCGGCGTGCCGACGCGGCGCTACGGCTCGTCCGTGATTTAGAGAAACAAGGTCAGGAGTTGATTGGGCTCTTGTCGCTTCTCGCCCGTCAGTACCGGAACATGTATTTGACGAAGCAGCTGACGGAAAAAGGATATGGGGAAAAACAAATCGCGTCAAAGATTGGGGCGCATCCGTACACAGTGAAGCTGGCCGGGCAAGCGAGCCGGAATTTCACGGAGGCGCAGCTCGCCGCGGCGCTGACGATGATTGCCGATGCAGATGAGTCGATGAAGACCGGTCGTGGCGATAAACAAATCGTCTTCGATACGCTCGTCTGTCAGTTGACGCTCGTGTGAGGTGAGAAAATGAGTTTACGACAAGTGGAACTTGAAGATGTGATTCCGCTCAGGCATGAAGTGCTCAGACCGGGTCAGATGCGGGAGACGTGTTATTTTGAAGGGGATGACAACGAGACGACACGCCATTTCGCTTGGGTCGAGGACGGTCAGGTGTTGTCGATCGCGACCGTGATGGAAGCAGGGCGTGACGTCGACGGGAAGACAGTGCCGTACCAACTGCGGGGGATGGCGACCGACCCGGCCTCCGCCGGGCAAGGGATCGGCTCGTCGTTTTTACAGGCGCTGCACGAAACGGTCAACGACTCGTGGTGGTGCAACGCCCGCGAAGTCGCCGTGCGCTTCTATGAACGGAACGGCCTCGTCGTCGTCGGTGAGCCGTTCGAAATTCCCGGGATTGGGACGCATTACGTCATGGTATACGAAAAAACAGCCGGCTCCTGATGGAGGCGGCTGTTCCGGTTTGATCTCTAATTAGAGAGCTGCGATGCGAGCTGCGAGACGTGATTTGTCACGGCCAGCTTTGTTTTGGTGGATAAGACCTTTTGCTGCAGCTTTGTCGATTTTCTTCGTAGCGAGGACGAAAGCTTCTTGAGCAGCTTCTTTGTTTCCTTCGAGTACGAGAGCGTCAACACGTTTTACTGCTGTACGCATTGCTGCTTTCTCTTGCGAGTTTGCGACGCGACGCTTTTCAGAAGTTTTTGCACGTTTGATTGCTGATTTGATGTTTGCCATTGTTTGTCACCTCCTGAAACAAGAAAGTGTATGTTCTCATTACTTCAAGTAATCATTCAACAGAACAAGCACAATTGTAGCAAACGCTTATTTGAAAAGCAACCACTTGATGATTATTCTGAAAACTATATGTGGTATTGTTGTAGTAGGTCGTACACATACACTTAAGATTTTGATATAATGACACGGTATGCATGAGAAGGATAGGTGAACCCATATATGAACAACAAAGAATTAGAGAATCGTCAGAAGAAGATTCGCAACTTTTCCATCATCGCTCACATCGATCATGGAAAGTCGACGCTCGCTGACCGGATTCTTGAGAAGACGGGTGCGCTCACGGCGCGCGAGATGAAAGAACAGACGCTTGATGCGATGGACCTTGAACGTGAGCGCGGTATCACGATCAAGTTAAACGCCGTCAAGTTGAACTATACGGCTAAAGACGGGGAAGAGTATATCCTTCATTTGATCGATACACCGGGCCACGTCGATTTCACGTATGAAGTATCACGCTCGCTCGCGGCGTGTGAAGGGGCCGTCCTCGTCGTGGACGCGGCCCAAGGAATCGAAGCACAGACGCTCGCGAACGTCTACCTCGCATTAGATAACGACCTTGAAATCATCCCGGTCATCAACAAAATTGATTTGCCGTCAGCCGACGTCGAGCGCGTGCGCCAAGAGATTGAGGACGTGATTGGTCTTGACGCGAGTGATGCCGTACCGGCTTCAGCGAAAGCCGGGATCGGGATTGAAGAGATTCTCGAGCAAATTGTCGAGCTCGTCCCTGCACCGACGGGCGATCCGTCCGCGCCGCTTCAAGCCCTCATCTTCGACTCGTACTATGACGCCTATCGCGGTGTCGTCGCCTCGATTCGAATCGTCAACGGTTCGGTCAAAGTCGGAGACAAGGTGCAAATGATGTCGACCGGTAAATCGTTCGAAGTCACAGACCTCGGCGTCTCGACCCCAAAACCGGTGTCGGTGAAAGAGTTGAACGTCGGAGACGTTGGGACATTGTCAGCGTCGATCAAGACGGTCGGCGACGTTCGCGTCGGTGACACGATCACACTCGCGAAAAACCCAGCGACGGATCAACTCCCAGGTTATCGGAAGATGAACCCGATGGTGTACTGCGGTCTTTATCCGATCGATGCGGCGAAGTATAACGATTTACGTGAAGCGCTCGAGCGCCTCCAATTGTCGGATGCGGCACTCGAATTTGAGCCCGAGACGTCACAGGCACTCGGCTTCGGTTTCCGTAGCGGTTTCCTCGGCATGCTCCACATGGAAATCATCCAAGAGCGGATTGAGCGAGAGTTCGGGATTGACTTGATTACGACGGCACCGTCGGTTATTTATCACGTCACGACGACGTCAGGCGACGTCATCCACGTCGATAACCCATCGAAGATGCCAGAACAACAAAAGATCGAGACGATTGAAGAGCCGTACGTCAAAGCGGCCATCATGACGCCGAACGACTATGTCGGCGCCATCATGGAGCTCTGCCAGAAGAAACGTGGGACGTTCATCGATATGCAGTATATCGACACGACACGCGTCAAAATCACGTACGAGATTCCATTGAGTGAAATTGTCTACGACTTCTTCGATCAGTTGAAGTCGAGCACGAAAGGCTATGCCTCGCTCGATTACGAGTTGATCGGCTATCGTCCGTCACGCCTCGTCAAGATGGACATCCTTTTGAACAACGAAGTCGTCGATGCACTCAGCTTTATCGTTCACCGCGATTTCGCGTACGAGCGTGGGAAAGTCATCGTCGAGAAGTTGAAGGCGCTCATCCCGCGGATGCAGTTCGAGGTACCGGTCCAAGCAGCGGTCGGGACGAAGATTGTCGCCCGTTCGACGATCAAGGCGCTCCGCAAGAACGTCCTCGCGAAATGTTACGGCGGGGACATCTCGCGGAAGCGGAAGCTTCTTGAGAAGCAAAAAGAAGGTAAAAAGCGCATGAAGATGGTTGGATCTGTCGAAGTGCCGCAAGAAGCGTTCATGTCTGTCTTGTCGATGGACGAAGAATAACCGTTCGCCCTTATCAAACGATAAGGGCGATTTTTTTGATTTGGCAGGATATGGGGAAGGCGATACGGAATAGTACCCACTTACAGAAAAATAGAGGAGGAGAAGCAGTGCCGACTTATAATTTTTCAGCCGGTCCGGGGATGTTGCCCGCACCGGTGTTGGAAGAAGTACAATCACAACTTCTTTCCTATAAAGAAAGCGGCGTCTCGATCGTCGAGATGAGCCATCGTTCTTCGGCATTCATCGAAGTGGCAAGGGAACTCGAGCACCGGCTTCGCCGTTTGATGCACATTCCAGACACGTACGCCGTCCTGTTCCTTCAAGGTGGGGCGACGCTCCAGTTCTCGATGGTCCCGATGAATCTGGGCAAATCGGGCCGCTTCGCCTATCTCGACAGCGGGACGTGGTCGAAGAAGGCGATTCAAGACGCAAGCCGGTTCGGTGATGTCGTCCTTGCGGGTAGTTCGGCGGCAACAACGTATGGGACGATTCCAGTTTGGCCGGAATCGATTCAAGACGTCGACTATCTTCATTTAACGTTGAACAACACGATTGAAGGTACCCGCTACACCGCGCTTCCTGAGACGAACGTCCCGCTTGTCGCCGACGTCTCGTCCAACATTCTGGCGGAAGCGATTGACGTCGAGCGCTTCGGCCTCATCTACGCCGGTGCCCAGAAGAACATCGGGCCGGCCGGGTTGACGCTCGTCGTCATCCGTCGCGATTTGATTGTCGAACGTGACCTGCCGTCATATCTCGCTTACAGCAAACACGTCGATACGCTCTTGAACACCCCGGCGACGTTCAGTCTCTATGTCGCCGAACGGGTCCTCGCTTGGATTGAAGCGGAGGGGGGCGTTTCGGAGATGGAGCGCCGCAACCGCGAGAAGAGCGAGCGATTGTATCACGCGCTCGATACGTCATCGTTGTTCCGTCCGATTGTGACCGATACGACGTGCCGCTCGTTGACGAACATCCCGTTCACGACGGGGGATGACGTCACGGACGAGGCGTTCCGGAAGTTTGCAGAAATGCGCGGGTTGATTGAACTCGGCGGCCACCGGTCGGTCGGCGGGTTGCGGGCGAGCCTATACAATGCGATGCCGCTCGAAGGCGTCAATCGCTTGATTGAAACGATGCAAGAGTTTGAACAGGGGGGACACGATGTTTCACATTAAAACGTATAATCAAATCGCACAGGAAGGACTCAATCGCTTCGAACCGAGCGAATATGCCCTCAATGCGTCGGAGCAGGCGGACGCCTGGGTCATCCGGAGCCATGACGTGCACGAGGCGGAGATTCCGCCTTACCTGCTCGCTATCGCCCGCGCTGGAGCCGGGGTGAACAACTTGCCGCTCGAACGGCTGGCCCGTCAAGGCGTCGTCGTGTTTCACACCCCGGGAGCGAATGCGAACGCGGTGAAAGAACTCGTGCTCGCGAGCATGCTTTTGTCGGTCCGGCCAATTTTACAAGGCGTGCGTTGGGTCAACGAGCATACGTTCAACAGCCAGACGCTCCTAGAGCGGGCGATGGAAGACGAAAAACGTAAGTTCGTCGGGGCGGAGCTTCGAGGTAAGAAAGTCGGCATCGTCGGCCTCGGGGCAATCGGCTCGGCGCTCGCGAGCGACTTGATTCAGCTCGGTGTCGACGTCGTCGGATACGACCCGCATCTATCGGTCGATGGGGCGTGGAACGTCTCCAAGCAAGTGAAACGGGCGCGGCACGTGAGCGAACTGCTCGCCGATATCGACCTGTTGTCCATCCATATGCCGCTCACGGCAGATACACGTGGCATCATCGACGCCTCATGGTTCAATCAAATGAAGCCGAGAACGACCGTGTTGAACTTTGCGCGCGGTGAGCTCGTGAACGATTCCGACTTGTTGGACGCGCTCGATGGGAACGTCGAGACGTACATCACCGACTTCCCGAAACAACAGCTTCTCGGACATCCGCGGATTGTCGCATTCCCACATCTCGGGGCGTCGACGAAAGAGTCGGAAGTGAACTGTGCCGTCCAGGCGGTCGACACGTTGAAATCGTATTTGGAGACCGGCAACATCCGCCACTCGGCGAACTTTCCGGACACCGAACTGCCGTACATCGGCAAGCGCCGTCTGGCCGTCCTCCATCTAAACGTCCCGAACATGGTCGGCCAAATCGCGAGCCGACTCGCTGAGAACGGAATCAACATCGACAACATGGTGAACCGGAGTCGAGGGGACGTGGCATATACGTTAATTGATATCGATAATCACCAGAACGAGAAACTGTCGGTCCACACGCTTTATGAGATCGAGGGCGTCATGCGCGTCCGTGAATTTTGAGGAGGAATGACCATGGTCGTATTCAAACCGTTTGCCCCATACATGCCGAAACATCCCGAGAACGTCGCCGCCGACCCGTACGATATCGTCAGCGTCGAACAGGCGCGTCTTGACGTCGAACAGCGTCCCGATTCGTTCCTCGCGGTCGATAAGCCAGAACTGTTCATGGCGGACATGCCGCTCGAGGCGTGGGGACAACGAGCCCGTCATGAGCTCGAGCGGCTTTACGAGAGCGAGTTGACCGAACGGACGAACGGATTTTATGTGTATCGGCTCACCGATCAAGGGCGTGTCCAGACAGGGCTCGTCGCCACGTTCTCAGTGGCAGATTATGAGGCAGGTCGCATAAAGATTCATGAGCACACGCGTGCCGTGAAAGAACGCGAACGCGTCGAGCACGTCTCGGCGACGAAAGCGCACACCGGCCCGATTTTGATGAGCCACGCGCCGGACGAAGGGTTGCGTCGCATCCTAGACGACGCGACGACAGGGGAGCCGTTGTTTGCCTTCACGGACAGTCAAGGTGTCGTCCATGAAGGCTACGCCGTGCCATCGAAGCATCAAGCACGCGTCATCATGCTCGGGGCCAACATTCCGGCCATCTATATCGCCGATGGGCATCACCGTGCCAAGGCTGCAGCCGTCGTCGCACGGAGCCCGCTTCATGAAGGAGAGTCCAAACAAGAACGGGACCACTTCCTCGGCGTCTTGTTCCCGAGCGATGAGCTGACGATTTTGCCGTACCATCGCGTTTTGCAAGATGTGGCACCTGAAGAAGTCGCGGCGCTACTAGACGGCCTCTCCTTTAGTTACGAGATTGAAGCCGCAGAAAATGTATTCGTCCCGACCGAGAGTGCGATGTTCGGTTTGGCTTTTCGAGACAAGCATTACAAGCTGACGAAGCGACAAGACGTCGAGGCGTTAGCCGTCGCGACGCTTCAACGAGACATCCTCGAGCCGTACTTCCGAGTCGAGGATGTCCGGACGGATGAACGCATCGATTTTGTCGGTGGAAAAGACGCGATTGAGCGCCTCGAAGCGTTAGCTAGGCGACAGGACGTCGTCATCCTGACGTGCCACGCCACGGCGATGGAAGAACTGATGCGCGTCGCGGACGAAGCGGGCCAAATGCCGCCGAAATCGACGTGGTTCGAGCCGAAACTGAAGAGCGGGCTATTCATCCATCGCTTTGACTGAACACGCATAGTGGCATCGCGGCGCAAAAAACGTTATAAATGGAAAGAGAAGAAAGGGGTGGCCGCTCATGGCTAAAGCCGTATATCTTCACATTCCATTTTGTGAACATATTTGTTATTACTGCGATTTCAACAAGGTGTTCTTAAAGAACCAACCGGTTGATGACTATTTAGATGCACTTGAACGAGAGATCGAACTATCGCTCGAACAATATCCGACCGATACGATCGAGACGATTTTTATCGGCGGCGGGACACCGACCGCGCTCAATGAGGCGCAGATGAAACGACTCATGGACATGGTCGAACGTCATCTGCTCCCGCTCGCGTCTCCGAATCTTGAATACTCGGTCGAGGCGAACCCTAACTTCGTCAGTACCGAGAAACTCGATACGATGAAGCGAGGCGGCGTCAATCGCCTCAGTTTCGGCGTCCAGACGTTCGATGACGGCGGGTTGGAACGGATCGGCCGGACGCATCGGGCCGATGACGTGTTCCACACCGTCAACGAAGCGGCGAAACGGTTCGATAACATATCCATCGACCTCATGTTCGGGCTCCCGGAACAGACGCTCGAACAAATCGAGCGCGACCTCGACTTGACGTTCCAGCTGCCGATTCAACACGTCTCTTCCTACTCGCTCATTTTAGAGCCACATACCGTGTTCGCGATTCAAGAGCGAAAAGGGAAGCTGCGCCTTCCGGGTGAGGATATCGAAGTCGCGATGTATTTGAAAGTGATGGAGACGCTCGAACGACGCGGGTTGAAACAATATGAGATTTCAAACTATAGCCTCGAAGGACGGGAGAGCCGGCACAACCAAGTGTATTGGCGCAATGAAGAGTATTATGGCTTCGGTGCCGGGGCACACAGTTATTTGAACGGGGAACGGCGGGCGAACATCGCACCCATCCCGCACTATATTAAAGCGGAAGGGTTACCGGTCCGCAGTACGACGCCGCTCGAGACGGTCGAGAAGATGGAAGAGGAGCTTTTCCTCGGTCTTCGCATGCGTTCCGGTGTAGCGTTCGAGACGTTTGAAGCGAAGTACGGCCAATCGATGGAAGCCGTGTTCGGTCACGTCTTGGCCGACCTCGAGGCGAAGCGGTTAATCGAACGGACGGACACGCACGTCCGGCTGACCGAGTCCGGTCTGCCGCTCGCGAACGAGGCGTTCGCCGCCTTTATCGGCGAGGCCCGTGTCGACTCTGATGCGGTTCAGTAAATTGCGCATACAAAAAGGGAATCCACGATGGATTCCCTTTTACGTTATAAGACGAGGTCGCGATAAATCGGCGTGAGCCGGCTGAACGTGTCCTCGACGAGCGCGAGGAAGGCCGCCTCGTTTTGGAGGATCGACGCATCGGCCGGAAGTTGGCGACCGATTAAAAAGTCGGCTTTCTTCACTTCTTTGAACCGCTCTAAAATCGTGTCAATCGCCTCTTGAGACGTATCTTCAAGTAGGAACGCTTCCTTCTTCATATGGTCACCGGCAATGTGGAAGTCCGGGAACGCCGTCTTGACGTCAATCTTCATGAGACGTTCAGCAATGGCTGCCTTGTTCGGCATCTCATAGATGAACGCGAGCCAGACGAAGACCCGATCGTCGAATAGACCGACCTGGAAGTGCGGGTGTTTCTTGTAGCCGCGTTTGTCGTGGCAAATGGCCATCCACGTATCTTTCGGCGGATTGACCGTACGACGCGCATGTTTGGCGACGTGCAAGTAGAGCGGGATTCCGACGTCCGCTTCGAGTTGTGGACCGACTTCCTCATAGATTTGATGGAAGAGCGGTTGGATGGTCGAACGAATCCCTTCCATCCGTACATCGAGACCGTCTTGTGTGAATACGTCAAATTGTTGTGTTGTAAACATTTAATCACCTCACCTCGTATGATACCGAAATGAGTCGTAAGATGCATCGGCGGCGACTTCGGAACAACTGGAAAAAATGAAGCGAATGAATTGACAAATATGGAGAACGTGATAATATTTGAAGTGTGATTAGCACTCAGTAAATATGAGTGCTAATAAAGCGAGGCCAATCATTCAGAGAGGAGTGAAAACGTGCTGACGGAGAGACAATTGCTCATTTTACGAGCCATCATTGATGACTATATTCAGACGGCACAACCGGTCGGATCGCGTACGTTATCGAAACGAGATGATCTTTCGTTCAGTTCGGCGACGATTCGAAACGATATGGCTGATTTGGAAGATTTGGGTCTCATCGAGAAACCGCATACTTCAGCCGGGCGCATTCCTTCTGAGGTCGGCTATCGCTATTATGTCGATCACCTCGTCGAGAAACGAGTGATTGACGAACGGGAGACGCACCATCTCGGTGAACGGTTGCGGGCGTCGGCGCAAGAGTCGGATCTGCTCATTCGTCAAGCCGCTGACCTCCTCTCTGACTTGACCAACTATACGACGGTGGCACTCGGCCCCAATAGCCAAATGAATCGTCTGGCCCGCATCGATTTGATGCCACTCGATGAACGGCGCGGTGTCGTGTTGATTTTGACGGACCAGGGCCACGTCGAACATCGGACGCTTGTCTTCGAATCTCCGATGGCGCCGGACATGGTCGAGGAGACGATTCGGTTTTTAAACGATCGGTTGAAAGGGACACCGATCGGGCAGTTGAAGCAGCGCCTTGGCGAGGAAGTGTCAAAGCTTCAACTCGCGAATCGAGAACAGTATGAGAATATGTTGCAACTGATTCAATCGACTGCCGGACTGCAACATCCGACCTCGCTCTATTTAGGCGGGAAGAAGAACATCTTCAATCAACCGGAGTTTCAATCGCTCGATACGCTCCGCCCGTTCCTCGAATGGATCGATGAACAGGAGCGCTTGACCGATTGGCTCGAATCGTTGCCAAACCGCGAGATTTATGTGAGCATTGGGAGCGAGAACGGGATCCTCGCGCTTCAAAACTGTAGCGTCATCACGTCGGATTATACGCTCGACGGAAAAACGTTCGGAACGATTGCGATGATCGGTCCGACGCGGATGGACTATCGGCACGGCGTCCAAATGATGGGGCAGTTGATTGAAGCGCTCAGGCGAACGAAATTAGAAGAGTGACGGAAAGGAGCCTCAACATGACAGTTGACAACCAGAACGGTCCAGACAAGGACGAAGTGCTCGAAGAGAAAGATTTTGAGCCGAAACAAGAAGCGACAGAAGTCGAAGCGGACGAGGTTTCAAATGCTCAGATTGTGGAAGAAACTTCTGAGGGGACGGATTATGAAAAAGAAATCGAAGCACTGCGAGCGAGCGAGCTTCGCATTCGCGCCGATTTTGACAACTTCCGTCGTCGGACGAATGAAGAGAACGCGAAACGCATCAAGTTCGCTTCCCAGTCAGTCATCGAGAAATTGATTCCGCTCATCGATAACTTCGAGCGGGCACTTCAAGTCGAAGCGACGTCTGACGATGCGAAACAGATTCAGGCGGGCGTCGACATGATTCACCGTCAGCTTCTCGATGTGTTGAACGGGGAACAAGTCGAAGCGATCGACGCGGTCGGTCAGCCGTTTGACCCGAATTTTCATCAAGCGGTCATGCAAGAGCCGAGCGACGAGTTCGATTCAGGCGTCGTGACGATGGAGCTTCAAAAAGGGTACACGATGCATGGGCGTGTCATTCGTCCGAGCATGGTAAAAGTCGCAGAATAACATTACTTAACTAGATGGAGGAATCGACAATGGGTAAAATTATCGGAATTGACTTAGGTACAACGAACTCATGTGTAGCAGTGATGGAAGGTGGCGAAGCAGTCGTCATCTCGAACGCGGAAGGGAACCGGACGACACCTTCTGTCGTCGCCTTCAAAGGGGAAGAACGTCAAGTCGGTGAAGTCGCTAAACGTCAAGCGATCACGAACCCGAACACGATCCAATCAATCAAGCGTCACATGGGTACGTCACATACAGTAGAAGTCGATGGCAAGAAGTTCACGCCACAAGAAATCTCGGCCATCATCTTGCAAAAACTCAAAAAAGACGCAGAAGACTACCTCGGTGAGTCTGTCACAGAAGCGGTCATCACGGTGCCTGCCTACTTCAACGACGCCGAACGTCAAGCGACGAAAGACGCTGGGAAAATCGCCGGACTCGAAGTCAAACGAATCATCAACGAGCCGACAGCAGCGGCACTCGCTTACGGCCTCGACAAAGGTGAAGACCATACGATTTTAATTTATGACCTTGGTGGCGGTACGTTCGACGTCTCGATTCTTGAGCTCGGCGACGGCGTCTTCGAAGTTGTGGCGACAGCCGGTGACAACCGTCTCGGTGGCGACGACTTCGACCAAAAAGTCATCGACTACCTCGTCCAAGAGTTCAAAAAAGAGAACGGCATCGACCTCGCCCAAGACAAGATGGCGCTCCAACGCTTGAAAGATGCGGCCGAGAAAGCGAAAAAAGACCTCTCGGGCGTGACAAGCGCGCACATCAGCCTCCCGTTCATCACGGCCGGAGCGGCTGGCCCGCTTCACTTGGAGACGACGCTTACGCGTGCGAAATTTGACGAATTGACAGCCGACCTCGTCGAGCGCACGATGGAACCGACGCGTCGCGCCTTGAAAGACTCAGGTCTCACACCGTCTGACCTCGACAAGATTATCCTCGTCGGTGGTTCGACGCGTATTCCTGCAGTCCAAAAAGCGATTCATGATTTCACGAAGAAAGAGCCGTTCAAAGGCGTGAACCCGGATGAAGTCGTTGCCCTCGGAGCTGCGATTCAAGGCGGCGTCCTTGCCGGTGACGTGAAAGATGTTGTCCTTCTCGACGTCACACCACTTTCGCTCGGAATTGAGACGATGGGCGGCGTAATGACGAAGTTGATCGATCGCAACACGACAATCCCGACATCGAAGTCACAAGTGTTCTCGACAGCGGCGGACAACCAGCCAGCCGTCGATATCCACGTTCTTCAAGGGGAGCGTCCGATGGCGCCGGATAACAAGACGCTCGGTCGTTTCCAATTGACGGACATCCCGCCGGCACCACGTGGCGTCCCGCAAATCGAAGTCAAATTCGATATCGACGCGAACGGGATTGTACACGTTTCGGCGAAAGACCTCGGCACGAACAAAGAACAATCGATCACAATTCAATCGTCTTCAGGAATCGATGAGGCTGAAATCGAGCGGATGGTAAAAGAAGCCGAAGCGAACGCCGAAGCGGACAAACAGCGCAAAGAAGAAGCAGAACTCCGTAACGAGACAGACCAGCTCGTCTTCGCGACAGACAAGGCGATTAAAGACCTTGGCGACAAAGTGGATGCGGCCGACAAAGAGCGCGCGGAAGCAGCGAAAGAGAAAGCGAAGTCTGCGCTCGAAGGCACAGACCTTGAAGCAATTCGTACGGCGAAAGACGAATTGTCGAACGTCGTTCAAGAGTTGACGCAAAAAGTATATGCGAGCATGGCTGAAGAGCAAGGTGCTGAAGGCGCCGAGACACAGACGGAAGCGAAAGACGACAACGTCGTCGACGCCGAGTTTGAAGATCTCGACGACCGTAAATAATAAAACGGATGGGAGGGCGCCAAAGCAGGTTTCTGCTTTGGCTCTTTCTATGTTAAGGTAGAATCGGTAAATTCGAACTTTAAAGACGAGATAGGAGAGACTGACGTGGCGAAACGAGATTATTATGAAGTGCTTGGCCTAGATAAATCGGCCTCGGCGCAAGACATTAAACGAGCGTATCGGAAGCTCGCGCGAGAATATCATCCAGACATTAACCAAGAGCCGGATGCAGCAGATAAATTCAAAGAGATCGGCGAGGCGTATGAAGTATTGTCCGATGAGCAGAAACGGGCCCAATACGACCGATTTGGTTTTGAAGGGGCGAGCCAGTTCGGTGGCGGCGACTTCCAAGGTGGATTTGGTGACATTTTCGACATGTTCTTCGGTGGCGGCGGACGCCGTCAAGATCCGAACGCGCCGCGTCGAGGGGAAGACTATCAATATGTCGTCGACCTCGACTTCATGGAAAGCGTGACGGGTAAGACGGAGACGATCGAACTCGAGATTGAAGTCGAATGTGACACTTGTATGGGCAGTGGTGCCAAACCGGGGACGAAACCAGAGACGTGCGGCCGTTGTGGTGGCAGTGGCGTCGAGACAGTTGAACAGAATACGATTCTCGGCCGGATGGTCAACCAACGGCCATGTAGTCAATGTCACGGGACAGGGAAGACGATTAAAGAAAAGTGTCCGACGTGTCACGGTTCAGGCCACGTCAAGAAGACGCAGCGCGTCGAAGTGAAAATTCCAGCTGGGATTGACAACGGCCAACAGATTCGGATGTCTGGAAAAGGCGGTCCTGGTTTTAATGGGGGACCGGCTGGAGATTTATACGTCGTCGTCCGTGTCCGCGGTCATGAGATTTTTGAGCGCGTCGACCAACATATCGCAATGGAGATGCCGGTCACGTTCGCTCAGGCAGCACTTGGCGCTGAAATCGAAGTGCCGACCGTCCACGGAAAAGTCAGCTTGAAAGTCCCGGCCGGCACACAGACCGGATCGAAATTTCGTCTTCGCGGAAAAGGGATGCCGAGCGTTCGTGGCGGTGGTCACGGGGACCAATACGTCACCATCGTCGTCATGACACCGACGAACATGACGGACCGTCAAAAAGAGTTGCTCCGCGAGTTCGAAGAGATTGGCGGCGAAGCGGGCGTCGAAGAACAACACGGGTTGTTCCAAAAAATGAAAAAGTTTTTTAGTCACTAAAAGGAGCGTGTTCAAACGATGAAATGGTCTGAAATTTGTGTCCACACGACACAGCAGGCGGTCGAGGCCGTATCGAATTTATTACATGAAGTGGGGGCACAAGGCGTCGTCATCGAGGACGTCGAAGACTATGACCAGATGATGGCTGAAGACCATTTCGGAGAGATTTGGGACGTCTCGGGACGTGAATCGTATCCGACCTCAGGCGTTTACGTCAAAGCGTACGTGCCGGCGTCGAGCGACTTTCAGGACACGCTCGCCGCGTTCCGAAAAGAAGTCGACCGGCTACGAGACATCTTGGACATCGGTAGCGGAGACGTGACCGTCGCCGAGCTCGACGAAGAGGACTGGGCCCACTCGTGGAAACAATACTATAAGCCCGTCAAAATCTCACAACAGCTCACGATCGTCCCGCTCTGGGAGGACTATGAGCCGCAACCGGAAGAGAACGTCATTCTCCTCGATCCGGGCATGGCCTTCGGGACGGGCACGCATCCGACGACGATGTTATGCATTCAAGCGATCGAGAATTACATTCAGCCGGGTGACCGCTTGATTGACGTCGGGACCGGTTCAGGCGTACTTGCCATCGCGGCGGCGAAACTCGGGGCGTCACACGTCGAGGCGCTCGATTTGGATACCGTCGCCGTCGAATCGGCGCGACAAAACGTCGAGACGAACGGGGTCGAAGCGCTCGTCGCCGTCAACACGGGTGACCTGTTGAAAGGAATGGACGGCACGTATGACCTCGTCGTCGCGAACATCCTCGCGGACGTCATCTTGCTCTTTATCGACGATGCGTACGACCGCGTCAAACAAGGCGGTTACTTCATCACATCCGGCATCATCGGTCAGAAGCGGGCGGAAGTTGCCGAAGCGCTCCAAACGGCCGGCTTTGTCATTGAAGAGACGCGTGTCATGGAAGATTGGGTTGCCATCATCGCGAAGAAGGGGTGAGCGCATGCAACGATACTTTCTGAACAGAGACGCGCTCGCGAATGACCACGTCGTACTACCGGCGGATATCGCCCATCATATCGGGACCGTGCTCCGCGGACAGCCCGGCTATCGGCTCGTCCTTCTCGACGGGGAAGGATACGAGTACGAGGCCGAGGTCGTGACACTCGAGAAGAAGTCAGGGACGGTGCGTGTGATCGAGAAACGCCCGGCGACGACGGAACTGCCGATTGAGGTGACGCTCGCCTATGCGCTCCCGAAAGGTGACAAAGTCGAACTCGTCGCCCAAAAGGCGACCGAGCTCGGCGTGCACCAGTTGCTTCTCTTCGAGTCGAAACGGTCGGTCGCGAAGTGGGACGCGAAAAAAGCGCCGAAAAAAGTCGAGCGTCTTCAAAAGATCATGCAGGAGGCGGCCGAACAGTCGTATCGTGCCATCGTCCCGACGTGTTCGTACATCAGTTCACGAGAGTTGTCACGACAGCTCGAGACGTACGATGCCGTCGTGGTCGCCTATGAGGAAGAAGCGAAGCAAGGAGAGAAAGCGGCCTTTGCGACCGTGCTCCAGACACTTCGACCTAGGGCCAAGCTACTGCTCATCGTCGGGCCGGAAGGTGGCTTTGATGAGGGGGAAGTGATCGAGTGGACGGAACGCGGGGCACAGGCCTGTGCGTTCGGACCACGCATCTTGCGTTCTGAGACGGCGCCGCTCTACGCGCTCGCTGCCATCTCTTATGCGCTCGAATTGACGTAAAAAAAGCTCTCGCCGCGTGCGGCAAGAGCTTTTTTCATTTCTTCGTCAATGTGATTGTCTCTTTTGTGACGTTCCCCGCGAGGTCGACCGCCTCGAACGTGAACGTGTTCTCACCAGAGACGACAGGAAGCGTGAGCGTCTCGGTCCGAGAGAACGGACGCATCTCATATGGCGCCTTGAGCGTTTGGCTGAACTTCAAGTCTCCGTTGACGAGTAACTTCACTTCGTCAAAGTTATCTTTCACCGTCACGTCCAAGCGGACGGACTGCTGGTTTTTATTAATCGTTTTTGGAAGCTTCCCGAACGAGATCGTCGCTGGTGTCGCATCGACAAAGATCGTCCGTTGGAAGTTCGCGACGTTACCGGCCGCATCTTCAGCGACAAAACGTAACTTGTGCACGCCGTCGGCGAACGTCCGCGTCGTGTTGAAGTCATAGCGTTTCGTCGCCTCGTTCCACGTGAGTGGGACGTCCGTGCCATCGACTTGGAATGATTGAATCGCAGAGGCGTCTTGAATCGAACCGGCGATCGGGATGACCGAAGTCGCGTACGGTGCGAGCGCGAGCGGGGCCGTCAAGAAGACGCCTGGCTTGTCGGCGTCGTTCGAGTACGCCACTGCTTTCGTCGTCGCGTTACCGGCATGGTCCGTGACGCGGACGCTGATGGAGTCGCTCTCGGCGAGCGAGGCGAACGTATGCGTCGCTGTCGTGTCAGCAGATGTCGCAACGGCTTTTCCGTTGACGAGGTACTCGACCGAACGGACGCCGGCGAAGTCGTCTTTCGCTTGGACCGTCAAGCTGTCACCTTGCCATTTCGCTGTGAACGTCGGATCCGTGTAGTCGACTTTGACCGGGAAACGAAGCGTCTGTGCTTCTTTTTTCATGTAATCGATGCTCGCTTCAATCTCGTAGAAGTACTTGCCGGCAGGTGCCGGTTTCCCGTTCAACTGGCCGTCCCACTTGTAGGCTGCCGAGTAGTAGTACGGTGTGTTGCGTCCGCCATCAAAGTAATTCTTCCGCAACTCATCGTCTTGGCGGAGGGTACGGACGACGTTTCCGGCTTCATCGACGATGCGGTACTTCACATCTTTCGCGTTTCGGAGCAACGAGAAGACTGGTGTCGCGGCGTCTTTCACGCCGTCACCGTCTGGCGAGAAGGCGATGGCATCAAAGTTTAACGACTTGTCTAACTTAGCGCCTAGGTAGTTCCCGGCTTGATCGACCATGCCGGCAGTCTCATAGAATGAGCCCGACTCATAAACCGAAGCGTCGAAGATTGGTGCCTTGCCCCAGTCCCCTTCGAAACCGACGAACGGTACGACGAGATCTGGGTTTCCTTCAGACCCGTTCGAATCAGACAGGCGGATGAAGCCGTCGACGAAGTACCCGTTCTCGAACACGTCTTTTGCTGCCACGAGGCCGCTCAACGTTTTCGGATTCAATACTTGTGCTTTCGAGACATCGACAGCGACTTTAACTTCTGTCTTTTGATTCGGTTTCAACTTCACCGAGTTGACTGCCTTCCCGTTGACGGTCACCGTCGCGTTTTGAAGCGGTTGGGCTTCCATCGCGTTTTGGACGAGGCCTGGTGTGCGCTCGATGGCGAGGTCTGTCTGGAGCGATGATGAGACGTCATACGAGACGGCTTCGTTCGACAAGTTCTCGACGACGAGCGTGAACGTCGCTTTGCTGCGGTTCAATTCCTTCAAGGCAACTTTTGCCTCTTTTGACGTCTTCTCATAGGCGACGGCTGGTGTCGAGACGGCAGCGTGCAACTGCATCAAGCCGGCTCCACCACGACGTGGCGTGTACGGGATGTTTTGTTTCAACTGTTGATTGTATGGGCCGATATCGGTCACAGCTTTCGACGTGTTAATCAACAAGTTTTTCGCCATCGTGACGCGATCGACGCCGTCGAGGTCGAACTGCTCATCGACACGTTGCAAGACGAGCGCTGCGCCCCCAGCGACGTGAGGGGCCGCCATCGACGTACCGCTCATGAGGCCGTATTGGTTATCGTTGAGCGTCGAGAAGATTTGACCGCCCGGTGCCGCGATTTCTGGTTTGAAATCGAGGTTCGGTGTCACGCCCCACGATGTGAAGTTTGACAACGCGCCAGCCGCGCGGTTGGCCACGCTGATTCGATCACCGTTGAAGCCGATGCGCATCTGTTCGCCAGCGATCAGACGGTCGCGCAAGTCGTTCCCGTCCTTGATGCTGAGTGAAGCCATCGGGATTTTCGGGTTCGACAAGGCCATGCTCACATAGTCGCCGTGACCGACCGTACCGCGGACGATGACACCGGCCGCGCCGTTCGCTTCGGCTGTCTGTTGGATGTTCGAGTAAAAGTAACTACCGTCTCGGACGGCGAGCACGATTTTCCCTTTGACATCTTTGCCGACGTAGTTTGCCGGCTGACCGTCGCCGACGTAGACGATATCGTATTCGCCTTGTGTGAAGGCTGGTCCGTCTTGCTTTTTCCAACCGATTTTATCAGTCTTGTCACCTGAGCGGACCGAGAACGCGTCGAGCTGGATTTGGTCGTTCTCAAGCGAGGCGACCGATGTCGAAGCCGAACTAACGCTCGGTGAACCGACGACGCCCGTGTCTGGGTTGTTGGCATATGGCAAATCGAATCCGTTCCCAAAGTAAGCCGAGTTCCCTGCCGAGATGGACATGAACACACCGTTATCGACAGCGCGTTGAACGGCTTGTTGTTCCGGGGAATCGGCGCTGACGAATCCAGCGGTCGATCCGAGGCTCATGTTGATGACGTCTGCACCGAGCTTGATGGCGTCATCAATCGCTTTGATGTAGATGTCTCCGTAGGTCGAGGCGTAGTTCGGGTCATTACTGAATACTTTCAGTCCAAGGACTTGGGCCTCAGGCGCAACACCTTTCAATCCGCCAGTCTCTTCGTTTCCGTTCGCGGCAACCGTTCCGGAGACGTGCATCCCGTGCATCGATGCACCTGGTGAATCGTCGCGGATGTCATCATTCTCGTCATAATAGTTGTATGCATACGGGACCTTATCGTTTATGTACGCGCCGGCCATCCCGAATTCGCTCACGGCCGATGTGACCTCGGATTCAGAGAGTTCGGCTTTTGACTGATCGCTCAATCTGAAGTCGCGATGGTCCGCATCGACACCGGTATCGATGACGGCGACGACCGTCCCTTCTCCTGTATAGCCGTAGTCGCCCCATGTCTGTTGGGACTGGACCATGCCGTTGCTCGTCACCATGTCTGGCTTCACTTCCGGACGTTCGTACTCGTTGACGAGATGGACGGCCGCGACTTCTGGCAACGCCTCGATTTTTTCGATATCGGCTGTCGTCGCGAACGTACTGAATCCGTTGAAGACGGTCGTGAACTCTTCGAGTGGTTCGACTTTGACGCCTTTTTTCGCAATCGCGTCTTTCGCTTTCTTTTGCTCGGCCTTCACGAGACCGTGTGCCCGATCTTTCTCGGCTTTTGAAAGCGCATTAAACTTTTTACCTTTTTGTTTCGCTTGTTCAATGGCTGGGGCGCCGACGAGTTCGACGACGACACGAAGTTTTTCTTGTTTGTCACTGACGGCGACGTTCGCCGTGACCGACGGTTTGGCAAGGACTGGTTCGGCACCGAGACCGAGAAGGCCAGGCGTCAATGCGAGGCAAGTGGCGAGGGATACGTTAACGTAAAATTTAGGTTGTGGCAAAATAAATCCTCCATTCGTTTTCTAAAGATTTAATCTATTTGTGGAAAATCATAGCGGAACAACGATTTAATTTCCTTTTATTTTTTAAAAATCAGGGTAATGAATTTGAACAAATTAAAAAATTCTGACAATTACTTTTGTCCTAACGACTCATAATTGGATGGGTCTTTTTTCGTTTTGAGACATCGATTTATAAATAATGCGGCTGATTGAGACGAGAGCGATACAATTCACTTGAGATTTTTCAAAAAAGTTGATAAAGTCTGGGTATAGAATTCATATAAAACATATCAACATAGTCGGAATAAAGAAGAATGAGGTGGACCAATGGGACTTCAGTTCATGGATATTTTTAAAGAGTGGGCGTCACAATACGATGAGACGGTGAACGGGCACGACGAACAATACAAAGAAGTGTTCGCCGGGTATGACACGATGCTTGACGAGGTCGTTGAGCAGTTAGACGGACGCGTGATGGAGTTTGGTGTCGGGACTGGAAACTTGAGTGCCCGTATTCTTAAACAGCACGAGTTGATTGCGATCGAGCCTTCTGATGAGATGCGTGAGGTAGCGATTCAAAAGCTCGGGATTGAAGTAAAGACGGGTGACTTCTTGAACTATCCGGCCGAGCAATGCGTCGATTCGATTGTATCGTCTTACGCGTTTCACCATTTGACAGACGTCGAGAAACGTCAAGCGATCGAGAGCTATGTCGAGCATCTTGATTCACCAAGGTTCGTCTTGCTCGATACGATGTTTGAGTCAGCTGAAGCACGGGCACAGATTATTAATTGGGCAACGGAACATGGTTACGCTGACTTGGTCGAAGATTTGAACCGCGAGTATTATCCATACACAGACACGATCCGGTCGATTTTAGAAGACAACGGATACGCTGTGCAGATGGAACAAAAAAACAAATTTGTATGGCTCGTCGTGGCCACGAAACAAACAGGAGGAACACAATCATGAAAAGTTATAAAGTCGAAAGCTTTAATTTAGATCATACAAAAGTACAAGCGCCTTACGTCCGTCTAGCCGGAGTGAAGAAAGGCACGGCCGATACGATTTATAAATATGATATCCGTTTCATTCAACCGAACGAGGGGCTCATGCCGATGCGGGCCGTGCACTCGCTCGAGCATTTGATTGCTGAAAACAGCCGTAGCCATTCGAACCAAATTATCGATGTATCGCCAATGGGTTGCCAGACAGGCTTCTACTGGACGATGCTCAACGACGGCGATTACGAAGCGATGCTCGACCTCGTCGAAGCGACACTGCGCGACGCGGCGAATGCGACAGAATTACCGGCGCAAAACCCGATTCAATGCGGAAGCGCGAACCATCATGATTTCGAGGGCGCCAAAAAACTTGCGGCTGATATGCTCGCGAAGCGTGACGAGTGGCACATCATCTTCAAGGACGAGGCGTAAATGATCGTCCGGGATGTGTATGAGCTTATCGGACATACCCCGCTCATCGAGTTGACGACGTTACCTGTCCCGGAAGGCGTGAAAGTGTTTGGAAAGATGGAGATGCGAAATCCAGGTGGAAGCGTCAAAGATCGTCTTGGTCTTCAATTGATTGAACGCGCGATTGAGCGAGGTCAACTCACACAGGGCGGGACGGTCGTCGAACCGACCGCCGGGAATACCGGAATCGGCCTCGCGCTCGCTTGTCAAAAGTTCGGGATTCGACTCATGACGGTCACGCCTGAGAAATTCAGTCAAGAGAAACAAGCACTCATGCGCTTGCTTGGTGCGACAGTCGTTAACACCCCGACGTCGCTTGGGATGAAAGGGGCGATTGAGCGGGCGAAAGAACTGGCAGTCGAACATGACGCGTATTTGCCTGAACAGTTCTCGAATCCTGATAATCCGGATACGTACGTCGAAACGCTCGCTTTAGAATTACTCCACGATCTTCCGCAGATTGATGTCTTTATTGCGGGCGCAGGTTCTGGCGGGACGTTCACGGGCGTCGCGAAAACGCTCAGACCGAACGGGACGAAAACGATCGTTGTCGAGCCAGAAGGGTCGATTTTAAATGGCGGGGCACCGGGTTCTCATAAGACAGAGGGTATCGGGGTTGAGTCGTGGCCGGTTTTTCTAGACGAGGCTTACGTCGATGGCATCTATACGATTACAGATGAGGACGCATTCTACTACGTGGCCCACATGGCCAAGCGCGAAGGGCTTCTTATCGGAAGTTCGTCCGGGGCGGCCATCGCGGCTTGTGTCCAGGAAGCCAACCAGATGACCGAAGGCGTGATTGTCACGATTTTGCCGGACAGTGTGGAACGATATTTAAGTCAAGGGATAGTCGAGGAGGCAGAACATGCGTACAAAAACAGCGCTCATTCACGGCGGTAAAACGACGGACCCGCTAACAGGGGCCGTCACACCGGCGATTTATCAAACGAGCACATACAAACAAGACGGAATCGGTAACTTGCGAGAAGGGTACGAGTATTCACGTACCGCTAACCCGACGCGCACGGCACTCGAGACGTTGATTGCAGACATCGAGGGCGGCGCACGTGGTTTTGCGTTCGCATCGGGGATGGCAGCCGTGTCGACGATTTTAATGCTCTTAAAATCTGGGGACCACGTCATCGTCGGTTCTGATGTATATGGAGGAACGTACCGTGTATTCAATCGAGTATTTCAATCACTTGGCTTGGAGGCATCTTTTGTCGATACGGCCGATGAGACGGCGGTCCGCGCCGCGCTTCAGCCGAACACAAAAATGATTTACGTTGAGACACCGACGAACCCGCTCTTAAACGTCACGGATTTGAAGCAGATGCGTCAAATCTCGGACGAGGCGGGGACGTTGTTCGTCGTCGACAATACGTTCATGACGCCATACTTCCAAAATCCGATCGAGTTCGGAGCGGATTACGTGCTTCATAGTGCGACGAAGTATTTAGGGGGCCATAGCGACGTCGTTGCCGGTCTCGTCGTCTCGCGCACCGAAGAACTCGGTGAAGACTTGGCGTTCTTACAAAACTCGGTCGGTGCCGTTCTCGGGCCACAGGACAGCTTCCTCGTTGTCCGTGGCATCAAGACGCTTGCCGTCCGTATGGAAGAAATCGAATCGAACGCGCTCGCGCTCGTCGACTTCTTGACGAAACATGAAGCAGTCGGACGCGTCTTGCATCCGAGTATCGCTAGTGAGGAAGCGAAGCGTGTTCATACGTCACAAGCACGCGGGTTCGGCGGCATGATCGCCTTTGATGTCGGATCAGCCGAAGCGGCCGAATTGATTGTCGCGAAGACGCACTATTTCACGCTTGCGGAAAGTCTCGGTGCGGTCGAGAGTCTCATCAGTGTACCGGCACGAATGACGCATGCATCAATTCCGCCTGAACGACGCCTCGAGCTCGGGATTACAGACGGGCTTGTTCGAATCTCTGTCGGCCTTGAAGACGTAGCTGACTTGATCGAAGATTTGGAACAAGCGCTCGCTGCCGTCGAGACGATTTCAAACTAAATGACTTAGGAAGAGAGGCAGTGCTTCGAGCACGCCTCTTTTTGTTCTGTATATAAGAAAGAAATATGTTGAATGTGGATAACGCATCGACTAAACTGACGTTAATTGTAGGAGAGGGCAGGTGAATACGTTGAATAAAGGAGTCTTGACCACGGTTGGCGCATACGTCATGTGGGGGATCCTCCCGATTTATTGGAAGTTTCTACAGGAAATCCCGAGCAGTCAAATTCTCGCTCATCGAATCGTTTGGTCGTTTTTATTCATCTTGCTCGTCTTGAAGTGGACGAAACAGTGGACGGAATTCAATTATGCGTTACGTCACCGAGCGACTCGAAACGCTTTCATGTTGAACGGGTTCATCGTCAGTGCGAACTGGTTTGTTTACATATGGGCCGTGAACCATGGTTACATCATTGAAGCTTCACTCGGCTATTACATCAATCCGCTCGTCAGTATGGTGTTAGGGGTGCTCGTGTTTCGGGAATCATTAAATCGGGTCCAGTGGCTCGCTGTCGGGGTGGCCACGATTGGGGTGCTCGTCTTGACGTTTGGTTACGGTTCATTCCCTTGGATTGCGTTCATCTTGGCAAGTACGTTCGGATTTTACGGGATGGTGAAAAAGCGACGGCCGCTCGCCTCGACGGTCAGTCTCGGCATCGAGACGCTCGCTGTTGTACCGGTCGCGGTTTTGTTTCTCGCGTTCGAGACGTCGCGGGAGACGCTCACCCTCACTCCGTCTCCGATTATTTGGCTCGCCCTACTCGGGACCGGCGTCATGACGGCGTTACCGCTCTTGTTGTTCGGCTACGGAGCGCAGCACATCCCGTTCACACTTGTTGGGTTTTTGCAGTTCATCGCACCGACAATCAGTCTGGCGATTGGCGTCATCCTGTACCATGAGCCGTTCACGGCATATCATGTGTTCGCGTTCACGTGTATTTGGCTCGCCATCTTCTTCTTTAGCTGGAACAGCTGGGTCCAAACGAGAAAACGACGCCAGCTTGCTTAAATGAAAGCTGTTACAAGCGCGTAAAACATGATAATATGTTAGAGGTCAGACCTATATGTCAGACTTAACGATCAAAGGAGGAACTATACGATGGAATTAGCACGTTATATCGACCACACGGCTTTAAAGGCTGAAACGACGAAAGATCAAATTACAAAGCTTTGCGAAGAGGCGCTCGAGTACAAATTTGCGAGCGTCTGTGTCAACCCGACATGGGTAAAGTATGCAGCAGAACAACTCAAGTCAGATGACGACGTGAAAGTATGCACGGTCATCGGCTTTCCACTCGGAGCCAACACGCCAGAAGTGAAGGCGTTCGAGACGAAAGATGCAATCGCGAACGGTGCAGATGAAGTCGATATGGTCATCAATATCGCAGCGTTGAAAGACGGCGACTTGGAGCTTGTCGAGCGCGACATCCGCGCGGTCGTGGAAGCAGCGAACGGTACGCTCGTTAAAGTCATCTTCGAAACGTGCATGCTCACGAAAGAAGAAATCAAGACTGCGGCCGAGTTGTCAGTCAAGGCTGGTGCAGACTTTGTGAAGACGTCGACTGGTTTCTCGACGGGCGGCGCGACGGTTGAAGATATTCGCCTCATGCGCGAAACGGTCGGCCCGGATGTTGGCGTGAAGGCATCGGGTGGCGTACGTGACTTTGAAGGCGCGAAAGCGATGATTGATGCGGGTGCGACGCGCATCGGCGCATCGGCTGGAATCGCCATCGTCACAGGCGGTCGTTCAGATAGCGACTATTAACAACTAGTGGTTGACCTCACGACTTAATTTCACTATAATATGATATGACGTGTGAAACACGTTTCCTTAGTCGTGTAATTCGGAGGGAGGGAAAACTAGTGGAAACTCGTGTCCGTAAAAACGAATCGCTTGAAGACGCTCTTCGTCGTTTCAAACGCGGTGTTTCGAAAGATGGCACTCTTGCCGAAGTTCGCAAACGTCGTCACTACGAAAAGCCAAGCGTAAAACGTAAATTGAAATCAGAAGCTGCGCGTAAGCGTAAGAAATTCTAATTTCAGTTTCATTTGTAGAGAGGGTGTTAGCTCATGAGTCTTCAAGAACGCTTGACGGACGACATGAAGCAAGCCATGCGCGCCAAACAGAAAGATCGTCTTACGACGATCCGGATGGTCAAAGCGTCGCTCCAAAATGAGGCTATCAAATTTGGCCGACAAGATCTTACTGAGGAAGAGGAACTCACGGTGCTCAACCGAGAGATGAAACAGCGCAGAGACTCCCTCCGAGAATTCGAAAGCGCTGGTCGTGAGGACCTTGCTTCTAAAGTTGCTGACGAGATTGTCGTGCTAGAGGCCTATATGCCTGAACAACTCTCTGAAGAAGAGGTCACTGCAATCGTCAAAGCAGCTATCGCCCAGACGAATGCGTCGGCCCCATCTGATATGGGTAAGGTGATGGGCGTCGTCATGCCTCAAGTTAAAGGCAAGGCAGACGGTGGTCTTGTGAACCGAATCGTCAAACAACAATTGACGAATTGAACGAATTGGCAGGGTCTTTTGGAAATTCCAAAAGATTCTGCCTTTTTTTGCGTATTCTGAAACCACATTCAATCTCGTTTCGTATACACTAGAGATAAGAGGTAGCTTTTTATTTGGAAGGGGGTAGCAATACGATGACATTTGGTCTCGGAGTGATTCTGACAGTGTTTTTCGTCGGAGTCGTCCTTCTTGGAATTGAAGTGTTCGTTGCCGGTTTTGGGTTGTTTGGAGTGCTCGGTATAGGTGCGGTCGTCGCCAGTCTGATTATGGCAGGCGCCACGATCGGTCAGTTGTGGCTATCGCTCGGTTTGGCCACGGCCATCGTTGCCGGACTTGGATTTTGGGCGTATCGACGTTTGCGGTCGAATCGGTCGCTCATGTACAAGGGCCTTATTTTGACGGACTCGACGTCGTCAGAAAAAGGTTACTTGTCTCACGCCGACAAACAAAGTTTGCTCGGTAAGGTCGGCGTCACATTGACACCACTTCGTCCAGCGGGTACCGCTGAGATTGAAGGAGAACGAATCGATGTCGTAACAGAGGGTAGCTATCTCGATCAACAAACTAAAATTCAGGTGTATAAAGTGGATTCAGGACGCGTCGTCGTCCGAAGCTTTGTAGAGCCGAAGGAGGATGTAACAGAATGACACCAGAACTATTGACCACGTTACTCATCTCAGGTGGAGGTTTGATTGCCCTAGCGGTATTCTTCACGTTCGTACCGGTAGGATTATGGATTAGCTCGTTCGCAGCAGGCGTTCACGTTTCAATCTTTACGCTCGTCGGGATGCGTCTCCGTCGCGTCGTCCCATCGAAAATCGTCAACCCGCTCATTAAAGCGGTGAAAGCCGGACTCGGTTTGAACACGAACCAACTCGAGAGTCACTTCCTTGCCGGCGGTAACGTCGACCGTGTCGTCAACGCATTGATTGCGGCACACCGCGCCAACATCGAGCTGTCGTTCGAACGAGCGGCAGCGATTGATCTCGCTGGTCGGAACGTGCTTGAAGCGGTCCAAATGTCGGTTAACCCGAAAGTGATTGAAACACCGTTTATCGCTGGTGTGGCGATGGATGGGATCGAAGTAAAGGCGAAAGCCCGCATCACGGTTCGCGCCAACATCGACCGTCTCGTCGGTGGTGCCGGTGAAGAGACGATCATTGCCCGTGTCGGGGAAGGGGTCGTTTCAACGATCGGTTCGCAAAACAATCATAAGCACGTACTTGAAAACCCGGATTTGATTTCACGTACAGTATTGACGAAAGGTCTTGATTCAGGGACGGCGTTCGAGATTCTCTCGATTGATATTGCCGACATTGATATCGGTAAGAACATCGGTGCGGTACTTCAAACAGACCAAGCCGAAGCCGACAAAAAGATTGCCCAAGCGAAGGCGGAAGAGCGCCGTGCGATGGCGATTGCTCGCGAACAAGAGATGAAATCTTCTGTTGAAGAGATGCGCGCGAAAGTTGTCGCAGCTGAAGCCGAAGTCCCACTCGCGATGGCCGAGGCACTCCGCCACGGTAAACTCGGTGTCATGGACTACGTCAACTACTTGAACGTCCAAGCCGATACAGACATGCGTAAAGCGATCGGTCACCCAGTCGAATCTGACAATAGAGAGTAATCGATATGGATGGACTGTGGGTACTCCTACTCGCCGCGTTCGGGATCGCCTCGGCGGTCATGAAGCGGTTAGAGAAATCCTCGTCGACGACGGGAGAGCGTCCCCCAAGTTCGGACTTGAAACGCTATCTCGATACGGTCGGCGATATGATGAAAGAAGTCGAAGGTTCGCTTGAGGAACCGAAGCAAGGACAAGGCCAGGGACAAAAACTGCGACGCCGCGTCGCGGCTCCTGCGGACCCGGAACAAACGTTAGGTCGTCCGTACGACCCAGACCGTCACGCGCCGAAGTCGCGAGAGCGACAACCGGCCGTCAGTCGGGAGTTTGAACAGACGGTGAAGATTCCGCCAATTACGGAGGCGGAATCGACACGTCCACAACCACAACCACGCATGTCGATGAAGCAAGTGAGACAAGCGGTCGTGTGGAGTGAAATCATTCAGCCACCCGTTTCAAAACGTAAGCGCTGAATGAAGCAGTGACGGGAACCGCCTTGATGTGTTGGTTTAATCCAACAATCAAGTGCGGTTCTTCTCGTTGCTGCTTTTTTGCTCGTGGAAGGGGCGGTCTTTCTTTCACGAACGGCTTGATAGTGCTAAAGTAAAGAGGGAACAATCTATTCAAGAGGGGGAGTATCATCCATTGATTATGACTGATAAAATTCCGTTCGTCATGGAGCATGCGAACGAAGCACAAGCACTCCTTGGACCGAAAGACGAAGTGTTCGAAGCTATCGAATCTGAGCTTTCCGTCGCATTGACACCTCGAGGAGAAGAACTCATCATTCAAGCAGACTCAGCCGATACGTTAGAGCTGACGAAACAAGTCGTCAAGACATTGCAACAGCTCGTAAAGAAAGGCGCACGTTTGAACGAGAGCGATGCGATCAGCGTGATTCAACATATTCAAGTCGGGAAAGGTGACGAGTTGCTCGAACATTACGAACGCGTCGTCTTCACGACGAGCAAAGGGAAGCCGATTCGTGCGAAGACGGTCGGGCAGAGCCGTTACGTTCGCGCCATCGAGCGCCGTGACCTCGTCTTCGGAATCGGTCCGGCCGGTACGGGGAAAACGTATTTGGCGGTCGTCTTAGCCGTCCGTGCTTTGAAGGAAGGTCAAGTGAAACGCATCATCTTGACACGACCTGCCGTTGAAGCCGGAGAGAGCCTAGGCTTTTTACCGGGCGACTTGAAAGAGAAAGTCGATCCGTATTTGCGTCCGCTTTATGACGCCTTATTCGACGTCTATGGCGTCGAACAGACGAATCGCCTGCTCGAGCGCGGGACGATTGAAGTCGCCCCGCTCGCCTATATGCGAGGACGGACGCTCGAGGACGCGTTCGTCATCCTAGACGAGGCACAGAACACGACGAAAGAACAGATGAAGATGTTCCTGACTCGACTCGGTTTCGGGTCGAAGATGGTCGTCACGGGTGACTTGACGCAAGTCGACTTACCGAAAGGGAAAGCGTCCGGCTTACAAGAGGCGCTCCGCCTGTTAGAAGGGGTAGACGGGATTCATTTCGAGCACTTTACCGCTTCGGACGTCGTGCGCCATCCACTCGTCAAGAAAATCATCAACGCCTATAGCACGGATCTTACATGACGAAAGGGGGGGCACTGATGCAACGAGCACGTCATTGGACGGTGGCGGCGATTTCAATCGTCTTCTTCCTCATCCTTGGGGCAATCCTTTACTTTACAGTGCGCCCGACCATCATAAGCGTCGAACCACTCGGGATTGCCGAACAGGATATCCGCTCACCGATCACAATCGAGGACCGCGTGGCGACGGAACGGTTGAGGCAAGAAGCGACGAACGCCGTCGGCAGCCAGTTCTCGCTTCGCCGTGAGTTCGCCGATCAACAGATTGCGAAAGTCGAGCAGCTGTTCGCGGCGTTCGAGAACACGGATGACGAGACAGAATTAGCCGACATTAAAAGTCGTCTCAACTCGACTGATGCGAACGGATTTCTTGGGGACGATGAGTTGAACGCGTTGCTCCAGGCGAGTGAAAACACGCGAAGAACGGTCGAAGATGTCACCGTGACGGCGCTTCAGGAAGTTATGGGGAATCGCATCGAGACGAGTTCCGACTCAATCGCCGATGCACGAGACCGCGCCGGGACGCTCATCGATCAATCACCGCTCTCGCTCGAGTTTCGAACGATTGCCAAAAGCTTGAGCGACCAGCTCATCGTGCCGAACTACGTCTTCGACTCAGAAGCGACGCGGCAAAAGGAACAAGAAGCGGTCGATGCTGTCGACCCGGTCATCATTCAAGAGGGTCAACTGCTCGTCAATCAAGGAGAAGTCGTCACGCGCGAAATTTATCGTAAGCTCGAACTGAGTGGTGCCATTGACCCGAACCGATCGTTCGCACCGCTTTTCGGATCATACTTATTGAGCGGCCTGCTGACAGCTGGATTTTTGTTTATGTTGATTCGCTCAAAGATCAATGAGCTATTGCTCCGACCGAAAATCTTGATTACGGTATATGGTCTCTTGTTATTCCAACTTGGACTCTTTTTCGGAGTCGGCTATATCGGCATCGAATTCACAACGTACGCCTATGTGCTCGCGCCGACGGCCTTCGTCGTATTACTGCTCCGGATTTTGGTCGATGAACGCGTCGCACTCGCATCGGCGTTGATCACGATGATTGCCGGGGCGATTGTCGTCAGTTATGGACAGAATACGAGCTTCATGACGCTCGTTTATTTCGCGACGGGAAGCTTCCTCGCGGTGTTCTTGGTCGAACCGAAGATTCAGCGGAAGCGACTGTTCTTGTCCGGCATCTTGCTCGGGATCATCAATATCATCATGGTGCTCGCCTTGTTGTTCTTACGAAACACGCAAGTGACATGGGAAATGGCGGCTTACTTGTCCGGCTTCGCCGTCGTCGGAGCGCTCTTGTCCATCGTTCTCACGTTCGGCTTCTTGCCGTTCCTCGAACCGTGGTTCGGCGTCTTGTCATCCGGACGCCTCGTCGAACTGATGAGCCCGACTCACCCGCTCTTGCGGAAGTTGTTGATGGAGGCGCCAGGCACGTATCATCACAGCATGATGGTCGCCAATTTGGCCGAGTCGGCGTGTGAGGCGATCGGGGCCGACGGATTGCTCGCCCGCGTGGCGAGTTATTACCACGACCTCGGAAAGACCGAACGACCGCTCCATTTCATCGAGAATCAACAGAACGGCGTCAATCCGCATGACCGACTCACTCCTGAAGAGTCGGCCGATATCATCATGGCCCATCCGTATGACGGGGCCGATCTTCTGCGGCGCTACAAGTTGCCACAAGAGATTATCGACATCGCCGAACAACATCACGGTACCTCGCTGTTGAAGTTCTTTTACGTGAAGGCGAAAGAGACGCGTGACGTATCCGAATCGCGCTTCCGTTATCCGGGTCCGAAACCGCAGACGCGTGAGGCGGCCGTCGTCATGATCGTCGATTCAATCGAGGCCGCGGTCCGGTCTCAAAAACAACCGACGCCCGACCGCATCCGTCAGCTCGTTAATGGCATCATTCGCGATAAGCTGCAAGACGGTCAGTTTGAAGATTGTGATTTGACGACGAAAGAAGTATGGCGTGTCGGCGAGAGTGCCTGTGAGACGTTGACTGGCCTCTTCCATGAACGCATCGAATATCCAGAACTAAAGAAAGAAGGCGACATGCATGCAAATCATCTCGAACGATGAACATGGATTACTGACGAGCGCACAACGTGAACTCGTCGAAGCGATTTTAGTCCACGCCGCAACAGAAGAAGACGTCGAGGAACCGAGTGAACTCTCGGTCACGTTCTTGACGAACGAGTTGATTCAAGAAATCAATCGGGATTGGCGCGGCAAAGATGCCCCGACGGATGTGATCAGTTTTGCGTTCGATGAGATGGGGGAAGAAGAGATGGATTTCATGCTCGACGAAGACGAGCCGCGCCTCCTAGGCGACCTCGTCATCTCGGTCGAGCGTTGTCGGGAACAAGCGGCGGACTACGGCCACTCATTCGAACGAGAACTCGGTTTCTTGGCAATCCACGGCTTCTTACATCTCCTCGGGTACGACCATATGACGCCGGAAGACGAGGCGGAAATGACGGCTCGGCAAGAAGAAGTGCTCGCCCATTTTGAGTTGAAGCGAGGCGAGGTGTGAGACCGTTTTGGTTCGCCGTGCAAGGGATTGTGCACGCGGCGCGGACCGAGCGGAATATGCGGATTCACCTCATCGCGAGCCTCCTCGTCGTTGTGTTCGCGATATGGCTCGACACGACGACGATGGAGAACTTGTTGTTATTTGGTTGGATCATTCTCGTCATTTCGTTAGAATTACTCAATACGGCCGTCGAACGGACGGTCGATCTTGTGACGCGCGACGTGAGGCCACTCGCCAAACAAGCGAAAGATGTGGCCGCTGGTGCCGTGCTCGTCGCCTCAGTCGGTGCGGCCGTAACGGCCCTCGTCATCTATTTACCGTATCTTCTCGCGCTCGTGTGAACGGGCGCGTCCTTATTCAAGACAATATGAAAGCAGGTGCACTATGTATCAAGAAGATTTTAAATCAGGATTCGTCTCGATTATCGGTCGCCCGAACGTCGGGAAATCTACATTTTTAAACCGCGTGATTGGTCAAAAGATTGCCATCATGTCGGATAAGCCACAGACGACGCGCAACAAAGTCCAAGGGGTGTACACGACCGACGACGCTCAAATCATTTTCATCGACACGCCAGGGATTCATAAACCGAAACACCGCCTCGGTGATTTCATGATGAAAGTCGCGACGAACGCCTTGCGTGAAGTCGATGCGATTCTTTTCATGGTCAACGTGACGGAACCGCGTGGCGCGGGCGATGATTTCATTATCGAAAAGTTGAAAGGGCTCGACACGCCGATCATCCTCGTCATGAACAAAATCGATATGATTCATCCGGATGAGATTCCAGCCGTGATTGAACAATATAAAAACCAGCTCGATTTTGCGGCATATGTCCCAATCTCGGCACTTCAAGGGAACAACGTCGAACCACTTCTTAAAGAGATTAAAAAGTTACTTCCGGAAGGCCCGATGTATTACCCGGCCGACCAAGTGACCGATCACCCGGAACGGTTCATCATCTCTGAACTGATTCGTGAGAAAGTGCTCCATAAGACGCGTGACGAAGTGCCGCACTCGATTGCTGTCGCCATCGAGTCGATTAAAAAACGCGAGAACTCGGAGATGGTCGATGTCGAGGCGGTGATCATGGTCGAGCGCGATTCGCAAAAAGGAATCGTCATCGGCAAAAAAGGTGCGATGCTCCGTGAAATCGGGACCGAAGCCCGTCAGGATATCGAGATGCTCCTCGGGACGAAAGTGTATTTGAACCTTTGGGTGAAAGTACAGAAGGACTGGCGCAACAAGATGGGCCAACTGCGCGACCTCGGTTTCCGCGACGACGAGTATTAAGCGATGTTACAAAAAGTCACGGGGATCGTCATCCGCACGGTCAATTACGGTGAGTCGAACAAAGTCGTGACGTTGTTCACCGAAGAGCTCGGTAAGGTCGCCGTCATGGCACGGGGGGCGAAGAAGCCAGGCAGTCGTCTTCATTCGTCGAGTCAACCGTTCGTCGAAGCCGTCTATATCTTTCCGGCGAGTCGTGGCCTTGGCCAATTGAAATCGTCGGATGTAATCACGTCGTACCCAGAAATTCGAAAAGACGTCGAGCGGATGGCGTATGCGATGTATTGGCTCGAACTCGTCGACCGGACCGTCGAGGACCGCGTGCCGAACCGTCCGCTCTACCGCATCTTGAACGAGGCGCTTCAGGCGCTCAATGCCGGGATGGACGCGGAGGTGATCACGCACCACTTTGAGCTGCGTATTCTTCACTTGCTCGGTGTCGCCCCGGTATTGACCGGATGCATCCGCTGTAACGACGTGACCGACCCGATGTACTTTTCGGTGACGGCGGGTGGCTTCCTGTGCGCACGTCATAACGAGGAAGACTCGATTCGTTTGAGCGAACGGTTGGCGAAACTGCTGTATTGGATGAGCCGTCATGAGCTTTCCGAGTTCAGCAACGTTCCGCTCACGAAAGAGACGCGGCTACTTCTCAGGCAACTGTTCGACGCCTATATGGATTCATACAGCGGACTCCGTCTCAAGACGAAGCGCGTGCTCGATCAAATGCAACGACTTCATTTGAACGATGATTGACTTTTTCGACAAGATTCGATACCATAATCTACGATTAGACAAATGAATGTAGCGTGCGCAATGAAGGAAATGAGTAGCTTTTTAACGATGGGGACAGCGAGTTCGGGCAGGTGGGAGCCGAGCGCCATGTGAAAAGTGAATGGCGGTTCTGGAGCGCCCACAATCCAAAGAGTGGCCTCGTTTCGAGGCAAGTAGGGTGGAACCGCGGGTAATCCCGTCCCTATGTGCATGGCACATAGGGGCGTTTTTTGTCGTTTCAATACTTTTGGAGGTGTCACAACATGAAACATAAGACAGTACAAGAAATCATTTTGACGTTGCAAAACTTCTGGGCGTCAAAAGGTTGCCTGACGATGCAGGCATATGACGTGGAAAAAGGAGCCGGGACGATGAACCCGATGACGTTCCTCCGGAGTCTCGGACCGGAGCCGTGGAACGTCTGCTATACGGAGCCATCGCGCCGCCCGGCAGATGGCCGATACGGAGAGAACCCGAACCGTCTCTATCAACACCATCAGTTCCAAGTCATCATGAAGCCGTCACCGGACAACATTCAAGAACTGTACTTGGAGAGCCTCGAGCTCATCGGGATCAACCCGCTCGAGCACGATATCCGTTTCGTCGAAGATAACTGGGAGAACCCGACGTTCGGTGCGGCCGGACTCGGTTGGGAAGTGTGGCTCAACGGGATGGAAATCACGCAGTTCACGTACTTCCAACAAGTCGGAGGCATCGAGTGTGATCCGATCGCTGTCGAAATCACGTATGGTCTCGAGCGTCTCGCCTCGTACATCCAGGAAGTCGAGAGCGTGTTCGACCTCGTCTGGACAGATGGATTCAAGTACGGGGACATCTTCTACCAGCCGGAGTTCGAGCATTCGAAATATACGTTCGAGCTTTCAGATGTCGACATGCTGTTCACGTTGTTCGACACGTATGAAAAAGAAGCGAAACGCGCCCTTGACGAGAACCTCGTCTTCCCGGCTTACGACTACATCCTCAAATGTTCGCACACGTTCAACTTACTCGATGCGAAAGGCGCCATCTCGGTGACCGAACGTACCGGATTCATTCAACGTGTACGCAACATGTCGCGCGCGTGCGCGGCGAAGTTTATCGAAGAACGGGAACGTCTCGGTTTCCCGCTTCTTAATCAAGAGAAAGCAGGTGCCCTTGATGCGTGACCTTTTATTAGAAATCGGACTTGAAGAATTGCCAGCCCAATACGTCCTCCGCTCGGAGCAACAGCTAGCGGAGCGCGTCACCACGTTCTTGAACGACGCCCGCGTCAACTTTGGGACGGTCGACGTCTATTCGACGCCACGCCGTCTCGCCGTCCTCGTCAAAAACGTCGAAGAGACACAACAAGATTTGACGGAGACGTTACGTGGACCAGCGAAGAAGATCGCCCAAGATGCTGAAGGGAACTGGTCGAAAGCCGCGGCCGGATTCGCGCGCGGTCGAGGCCTCTCGGTCGAGGACCTCTATTTCGCGGAAGAGAAAGGCGTCGAGTACGTCTTTGCAGACCGTCACGAGGCGGGCCAAGCGACGATGTCGCTCCTGTCTGGCCTTGAACACGTCGTGCGCGGCATGACGTTCCCAAAAAACATGAAATGGGGGACGAGCAGTCTCCGTTATATGCGCCCGATTCGTTGGATGATCGCCTTGTTCGGAACAGAGCGCATCGATTTCGAGATTGAAGGGGTCAAAACAGGCAATGTGACGCGCGGTCACCGCTTCTTAAGCACGGGTGACGTCACGATTGCTTCGCCCGACGCGTACGTGTCGACGCTCGAACAAGCGTACGTCATCGCTTCATATGAGGCGCGTAAAGACCAGATCACGGCTCAAATCGAGGCGCTCGCCTCTGAACAAGGCTGGACGGTACCGCTCGACGCGTCATTGCTTGAAGAAGTGACGAACCTCGTCGAGTGGCCGACAGCGCTATTCGGTGAGTATGATGCGAGTTATCTTGAACTCCCAGAAGAAGTATTGATCACGACGATGAAAGAACATCAACGTTACTTCCCGGTCTACGTCGGGGACACGCTCAAGCAGTATTTCGTCACTGTCCGGAACGGGAACGCCGAGCACCTCGAGAACGTCGCCCGCGGAAACGAGAAAGTCATCCGTGCTCGTCTCGCCGATGCCGTCTTCTTCTACGAGGAAGACAAGAAGACGAAGCTTGACGATCAACTGCCGCGTCTCGACCGGATCGTGTTCCATGAGAAACTCGGCACGACCGGTGACAAAGTTCGTCGCGTGGAACGGCTAGCCGAAACGCTCGCGCCGCTCTTTAAAGCGGACGAAACGAAAGTCGCGCGTGCGGCACACATCCATAAGTTCGACCTCGTCAGTCAAATGGTGTACGAGTTCACGGAACTGCAAGGCATCATGGGCGAGAAATATGCCCTCATGCAAGGCGAAGACCGCGAAGTCGCTGCGGCCATCCGTGAACATTACATGCCACGGTTTGCCGGCGATGCGTCACCAACGACTGCGACCGGGGCAACGCTCGCGCTCGCAGACAAGCTCGATTCGATTGCCGCCTTCTTTGGAATCGGCATGATCCCGAGCGGTTCACAAGACCCGTTCGCTCTTCGCCGACAAGCGCAAGGTGTCGTTCAAATCCTTGGGGATTGGGACGTCGACATGACGATTGATGAGATTTTGTCACAAGTTGTCGATTCTCAGCTAGAAGCAGGACTTTACGATGCCGATAAAGAACAAGTCAAAGCGCAATTGAAAGACTTCTTCATGCTTCGCTTGAAGTATCGTCTGCAAGAGCGCCAAGTCCGTTACGATGTCATCGATGCGATTCTTACGACAGGACTTTCGGTCACACGTCTCGATGCCCGTGCCGAAGCGGTGCAACAGTTCGTGTCGCGTGACGAGGCGAAACCGTTGATTGAACAATTGACACGGGTCGGCAACATCGCGAAGAAAGGTGAACACGGACCGATTGACGTCTCCTTGTTCGAGAACGACGAAGAACGTATGCTCCATGACGCTGCCGAGACGACGGTGCATCAGTTGAATGATGCGGTCGAGGCAGGGGACTACGAACGCGCGCTCACGGCACTTCGCATCTTGGAGCAACCGATTAGCGCTTACTTTGAAAATACGATGGTCATGAGTGACGTGGAGGCAGTCCGCTTGAACCGTCTTCACGAGATGAAACGTCTGGCGTCGGCAATCGAGCGCGTCGCCGACTTCAATGCACTCGTGCTTTGACCAAAATAGAGGGGGTTGGCCATGCAACTGAATGAACGCCAACAGAAGATTGTCGAAATCGTGAAAGGGAACGGACCGATCACGGGTGAACAGATTGCACAAGAACTATCGCTCACCCGGGCGACGCTCCGTCCCGACCTTGCGATTTTGACGATGACGGGCATATTAGAGGCGAGACCGCGCGTCGGGTACACGTTCGTCGGCAAACGCAACTCATCGATGCTGCGTGAGAAGCTCGATTCGTTGACCGTCGGCGACTTTATGTCGTCAGCAAAAGTCGTCAGTGACGAGATGACCGTATACGATGCGGTCGTGACCCTATTTTTAGAAGACGTCGGTTCTTTGTTCGTCGTCGGAAAAGATAGTGAACTCGTCGGCGTCTTGTCCCGGAAAGACTTGCTCCGGGCCGCGATTGGGAATCAAGACCTAGACCAATTGCCTGTCAATGTCATCATGACACGGATGCCGAACATTACCGTCTGCGAGAAAAGTGAGACGTTGATTCGGGCCGGGATGAAGTTGATTGAAAAACAAATCGACGCGATGCCGGTCGTCGAAGAAAAAGACGGCAAACTGATCGTGCTCGGACGGATGACGAAGACGAATATGACAAAAGTGTTGATCGCACTCGCCAACGATGAGTCGTTCTGAGGAGGAAGCTGATTTGACAAAGAAACAACTCGTGTTTGTCGTAAGTGACTCGGTCGGTGAGACGTGTGAACTCGTCGTTCGGGCTGCGAGCATCCAGTTCCATGAAAATGCGATTGAGACGCTTCGTATCCCGTTCGTCGAGGATGAACAGACGATTCATGACGTCGTCACGCAAGCCCGGGCGCAAACGGCGGTCATCGCGTTTACGCTCGTCAACGAAGAACATCGCGCCTTGCTCGTCTCACTCGGGGAGCGGTACGGCGTGAAGACGGTCGACTTGCTCGGTGACTTGCTCGACGTCTTATCGGGTGAACTTCAAGAGAGCCCTCGTGAAAAGCCAGGACTCATCTATCGCCTTGACGACGATTATTTCCGTAAAATCGAGGCGATGGAGTTCGCGGTGAAGTATGATGACGGTCGGGACCCGCGTGGACTGAAGAAAGCCGACATCGTGCTCGTCGGGGTCTCGCGGACATCGAAAACGCCGCTGTCCCAGTACTTGGCTTTGAAACGGTTTAAAGTGGCGAACGTCCCGCTCGTCCCGGAATCGCGGCCGCCAGAAGAATTGTTCGATTTGCCGCCGGAACGTTGCGTCGGGCTGATCATTTCGCCGGACAAGCTGATCTCGATTCGAATGGAACGCTTGAAATCACTCGGTTTGAAGCCGGAGGCGGACTATGCGCAACTCGAGCGCATCAATCGTGAGCTCGAGTACGCGAGAGGGATTTATGAACGGATCGGTTGTGAGGTGATCGACGTGACGAATAAGGCCGTCGAAGAGACGGCCGGTATCATTTTGCGTCATCTCGGTCATTCGTGACGCATTACGAGCACTCGTGTTAGTAATCGGAGTTGCGAACGGGTATAATAGAGTACTGACATTACAGTGAAACGGAACGTGAAGCGCGTTCCGTTTCGTTGCGAGTTTGGATGTAGGGAGTGGTGGAGTTGCCACGGATACCGGATGAAGTCATTGCGGAAGTGAAACAGGCAACAGATATCGTCGATTTGATAAGCGAACGGGTCGAATTGAAGAAACAAGGACATCGCCTCGTCGGGCTCTGTCCGTTTCATTCCGAGAATAGTCCCTCTTTTTCGGTGTCCCCGGAAAAAGGGATGTATCATTGTTTCGGTTGCGGTGCAGGCGGTAACGTCTTCACGTTCGTCATGGAGACGGAAGGTCTATCGTTCCCGGAAACGGTTGAACGGTTGGCCACACGGGCCAACATCACCGTCGAAGGTGGTGTTCCCGGAGACGAGGAACTATCGCACGACCAACAGATTCGTAAACAGATGCGTGACGCCCATCGTGTCGTCGCAGAACTGTATCATGAAGTGCTCATGAAGACAGAAGCAGGAGACGTCGGTTTGACTTATTTGACGAATCGCGGGCTCCATGAGGAGACCATCGCCGCATATAAGATTGGCTATGCGCCGGACCAGCGGCGATTTACTGTTGATTCACTTGAACGGCGAGGCTTCGACCTCGAAGTGATGGTCGAGGCCGGCTTGATTTCAAAGTCTAGAGCCGGTGAATACTTTGATCGGTTTGAAGGTCGGGTCGTCTTTCCGATTGCGGATCGAGACGGCACCATCGTCGGCTTCAGCGGCCGATCGATTGACGAACGAAAGCCAAAGTACGTGAACACGTCCGACACCCCGTTGTTCAATAAGAGTGAACTGTTATTCGGCTTTCCCCAAGCGCGTGCGACGATGCGAAAACAGAAGCGTGTCTTCTTAGTCGAAGGCAACGTGGATGTGCTCCAAGTCGCCCAAGCGGGAACGAAAGAAGTGGTCGCGTCGCTCGGAACGGCGTTCTCGTCCGGACACGCCCGTGCGCTAGCACGGATGGTGGACGAGGTCATCGTCTGTTACGACGGTGACCATGCCGGGCAAGAGGCGACGCTCAAAGTCGTCCGCTTGCTCGAGACGTATCCGCTCGACGTCCAAGTGCTCCTCTTACCGGAAAAAACGGACCCGGACGACTACATTCGAACGAACGGGACCGAACAATGGCAACGGTTCGTCGACTCGGAACGTCTGTCTGTCCTCGATTTCATGAACCGCACACTCCGTCGCGGGAAAAACTTGAATCGAGAAGGAGAACGGATTCGGTTTATTGAATCTATGCTTGAGGAAATCAGTAAAAGTGACAACTCGATTCGGCGCGATTTATACGTGAAAAAATTGGCCGATGAGTTCGAGATTCCCGTTAACACGCTATTGTCACGGATGCCGGCGACGGGGAAAAAAGAGCAAGTGCCGGAGCACGTGGCAGAACCTGAACCGGTGCGGCGACGTGCCTCGAAGGCGGCTGAGCCACGCTACTTGAAGGCGGAAAAGTTGCTGTTGCGTGCCTTGCTCAGCGGGCCGGATCGCGTGCGTTACGTACGAGACCGACTCGGGTTGGCGTATCAGGACGAGGTTCACCGGATGTTGGCGACAGCGCTTTATGAGGTCGTCTCGGAGGAGATGACGCTCGAGGAGTTCGAACAAGTCGTCCCAGCCTTCATGGAGCGACGTTGCAACGAGCGTCCGGATTACGCGACACGATACGCGGAAGTTCGACTCATGGCTGCGCCTGATGAGCTTAGCGAAGAGGTTTTAGATGAATACATTAAGGTCATAAACAGTTATGAGGAACAGCGTCAAATCGAACGGGCGAAAAGGGATATCGCGCAAGATGCCGAAAGTATTGTAGACCAGGCATCGAAATTGCAAGAGCTCATTAACCGCAGTCGCCGTCTACGCGAACGATGAACGCGAAGGAAGTTTGGAAGGAGTTGAACTGCTAGATGGCAGAGAAGAAAAAAGAGGACTTATTTAACGCCATAGAGGAACTCGAGAAGTTAGGGAAGAAAAAAGGCGTCGTCTCGATGCAGGAGATTCAAGATCGTCTCAGCCACTTTGAAGTGGACTCGGACTTCGTCGACAACTTCATCGAAGACTTAGAAGGCAAAGATATCCGTGTCACAGAAGATGCGGCCGATGCGGAAGAGACACCCGCGAAAAAAGAAGATGACGAAGTCGATTTGAACGACTTGTCGGTCCCGCCCGGCATTAAAATCAATGACCCGGTCCGCATGTACTTGAAAGAGATTGGCCGCGTGGACCTTCTCAGCGCGAAAGATGAGACGGAGCTTGCGAAGCGGATCGAGCAAGGGGATGAAGAAGCGAAGAAGCGGCTTGCTGAAGCCAACCTTCGTCTCGTCGTCTCGATCGCGAAACGTTACGTCGGTCGCGGGATGCTCTTCCTCGATTTGATTCAAGAAGGGAACATGGGTCTGATTAAAGCTGTCGAGAAATTCGACTACATGAAAGGGTTCAAGTTCTCGACGTACGCGACGTGGTGGATTCGTCAAGCGATTACACGCGCCATCGCCGACCAAGCCCGGACGATTCGGATTCCGGTCCATATGGTCGAGACGATCAACAAATTGATTCGCGTTCAACGTCAGTTGTTGCAAGACCTCGGCCGTGAGCCTTCTCCTGAGGAGATTGCCAAGGAGATGGAACTGACGCCGGAGAAAGTTCGTGAAATCTTGAAGATTGCCCAAGAGCCGGTATCGCTTGAGACGCCGATTGGGGAAGAAGACGATTCACATCTCGGCGACTTCATCGAAGACCAAGACGCGATGGCACCTCAAGACGCGGCGGCTTATGAGTTGCTCAAAGAACAGCTCGAAGACGTGCTCGATACGCTCACGGACCGGGAAGAGAACGTCCTTCGTCTTCGTTTCGGACTCGATGATGGTCGGACCCGTACGCTCGAAGAAGTCGGGAAAGTATTCGGCGTCACACGCGAGCGGATTCGTCAAATCGAGGCGAAAGCGTTACGTAAGCTGCGTCACCCGAGTCGTTCGAAACGTTTGAAAGATTTCCTTGATTGATTAGACATTTGAATAAAGTGTGAAGTTTTAGAAGAAAGGGAGGAAAATGAGTGATTTTCCTTCCTTCTTTATTGTTTTTTGAGTAAAATAGTGATGGGTAGAAATTTGGAATGAACATGAGGGGGAAATACAATGCGTAATCCATTGTTGCCATTTGCCGCGATCGCAATCGTTGCCATCATCGCCATGGTCTCATTATCTTATTTTGGCGTGAACCAAGCGCAACAAGCAGCGGAAGGTCCGGCTATAACTGAAATGAATCCGGAAGAGTTGTATGCTGCGAAAGGGTGTACCGGTTGCCACGGTGGTAACTTAGAAGGTGGCGTCGGCCCGGCCCTTACAGGTGTAGGGGAGCGCTTGTCGGCTGAAGAGATTGCCAACATTATCGTAAACGGTCAAGGTTCAATGCCAGGTGGCCTCGCGTCGGCAGAAGAGGCGGAAGTCCTCGCGACGTGGTTGCTCGAGCAATAAGACGGACGTACTCTCACGCATGAGGGTACGTTTTTTTGTTGTCCGCATCACGAAATTTCGTTAACCTAAGATAGAAGTAGTCAAAAAGGAGTTGTCTTCATGCAAGAACAAGTAACGTTAGACCGTCGACTCAAACAAGTCGTCGATTTCATTCCGCACGGTAGCGTGCTCGCCGATATCGGTTCCGACCATGCCTATGTCCCGTGTTATCTCGTTCAAAATGGGATCGTCGACCGTGCGATCGCCGGTGAAGTGAATCGCGGACCGATGGAAGCGGCAGAGGCTCAAGTCGCTTTGATTGGGGCGACGGACAAAATCGACGTCCGACTCGGAGACGGGCTTGCCGTCCTAAATGAGGATGAGGCGACATGTATCTCGATTTGTGGGATGGGTGGCAGTTTGATTCGCTCGATTCTAGAAGCTGGGAAAAATAAGCTCGGAGCGGTCGAGCGACTCGTCTTGCAACCGAACGTTGATGGGGAGCATGTACGGGAATGGTTGCTTGCCTCAGGATATGTATTGATTGATGAGCAAATCGTTGAGGAGAACGATAAAGTGTATGAAATTCTTGTCGGCGAGCGTGGGAGCGAAACCCGGTACAGCCAAAACGAAGACGTACGAAAATGGCAACTGCTTTTCGGTCCTTATCTCTTAGAGCGTCGCCCCGACGCGTTTAAACTCAAATGGCGTCGTGAGGCCGACAAGTTGGACTACGTGCTCGGACAGATGCGTTCTGGCGAACAGACGGAGGCGCTCCTTGAAAAGCAACGGACGTTTACGCTACTACGTGACAAGATGAGAGAGGTGAGTGGATAATGGCAAACGGCAATCATATCATCCAACTGTTCGAATCGTTCGCCCCGAAGCACTTGGCCGTCGAAGGGGATAAGATTGGTCTTCAAATCGGTTCGCTTGATAAAGAAGTCCGAAAAGTGATGGTCACGCTCGATGTGCTCGAAACGGTCGTCGATGAGGCGATTGAGCACGAGATCGACTTGATTATCGCTCACCATCCGCCAATCTTTAGCCCGCTCGGCCAAGTGAATGACCGAAGCGCCGCCGGCCGGATCGTCATGAAATGTGTGAAGCATGACATCGCCGTGTATGTGGCCCATACGAACCTCGACGTGTGCGCCGGCGGGGTCAACGACTGGATGAGCGACGCGCTCGGCCTAATCGAGACGAGCGTCCTCATTCCAACATATGAAGAGCCCGTGTATAAGCTCGCCGTCTTCGTCCCGAAGACGCACGAAGCGGTCGTGTCTGAGGCGTTGGCAAGGGCAGGGGCCGGTCACATCGGTGACTATCGTGACTGTCAGTTCAAAGTGGACGGCATCGGCCAGTTCAAACCGCTCGACCACGCGGACCCGTATCTCGGTCAAGTCGGCAAGACGGAAACGGTCGAAGAAGTGAAGATTGAGACCATCATGACAGAAAGTCAAAAGAAACACGTCTTGCGTGCGATGAAACAAGCGCATCCGTACGAAGAAGTGGCCCACGATGTGATTCGTGACGAAATCGCTGGGCCGGTCCATGGCCTCGGCCGCATCGGACGCTTGGCGAGTCCGCTCACGCTCGAACAGTTCGCCCTCCACGTCAAATCGAGCTTCGGAGTTGAAGGTGTCCGAGTCGTCGGTGAGCCGGGCCGGATGATTGAAAAGGTCGCCGTCCTCGGCGGGGACGGAAACAAATACGTGTCGGCCGCGCACTTTAAAGGTGCGGACGCCTACGTGACCGGTGACCTTTATTTCCACGTGGCCCACGATGCGATGGCGTTCGGGCTCGCCGTCGTCGACCCAGGGCATCACGTCGAGAGCGTCATGAAACAAGGTGTCGTCGACGTGTTGCGTCAACGGTTCAATCAAGCGAAACTCGACGTTGAGTTGATCGTATCGACGACGAATACGAACCCGTTTCGTTTCCAATAATAAACAATCCCCGGCCTGTTCTAGGCCGGGGATTGTCGTCACTTGCGGAGCGCCTTCACTTTAGGAAGGATGCTTCGTAGTTCAAGGAATGGCGTTTTATCATGCGTGCTCAAGTCAGCAGGATCATATTGCGTCAAGAAGTCGATGACTTTTTTCGTGATCGGTGTCGGTGTCGAGGCACCGGAAGTGACAGCGACCGTCTCGACTCCTTCGAGCCAGGCGAGGTCGAGTTCGCTCAAGTCACCGATTCGATACGCGTTCGTCCCGGCAATCTCTTTTGAGACTTGGGCGAGCCGGTTCGAGTTGTTCGATTTCGGATCACCGACGACGATTAACAAATCGCAGTCCCCGGCCTGTTCGGCGACGGCTTCTTGACGAACTTGCGTCGCGTTGCAAATTTCGTTATGCACTTCGACGTGCGGGTAACGTTCTTGGATTTGTTCAATCAACGCCGAGACGTCCCATTGGCTCATCGTCGTCTGGTTCGTGACGAGAATGTTCGACTCGAACAAGCGGGCCGGCAACGCCTCGAGGTCATGCTCGTACTGGACGAGGTGGACTTTATCCGGGGCGACACCCATCGCGCCTTCCGGTTCCGGGTGACCGTGTTTCCCGATATAGATGACTTCATAGCCGACAGCCGTCTTCTCGCGAATCAAATCGTGTGTGACGAGCACGTCCGGACAAGAAGCGTCGACAATCGTCAACCCTTTTTCGATGGCCCGCTTGCGTACGAGCGGTGAGATTCCGTGGGCGGTGAAGACGACCGTTCCTTCATCAATCGTCTCGAGTGCTTGCATGCGGTCGTCACCATCGACTGTTTTGACGCCGAGGTCTTCGAACGCTTGTGTGACGTGGCGGTTGTGAACGATCATACCGAGTATATGGATTGGCCGTGGTAAATCTGGGTTGGCCACAGCCTCGTTGGCGAGTTTCATGGCGTCGACGACACCGTAACAGTATCCGCGCGGGCTGATCTTTTTAATTTTCATTATGCGATGAACGCTCCTTTCGCGATGCTTTCATACGTCTTAGTCTAACATTGTTTCGAAAATACGAAAAGAATTGCGTGTATTCATGCTATAATTTGAAGGTTAGAAAGGAGGGACACCGTGGAACGTTTGAAATCATTGTTAGAAGTACGTAAGTCATACTTCTTTCAAATCACGTTTATCATCTTCATCATCTTAGGGCTCGTCATCTCCTCTTTAGCGTTTTCGGCCGATCGTGTGACGGTGTCCCGTGCCGAAGAGCTGGCGAAAGATCAGTTCGATTATGCGATTGACGGCAGTATCGAAAATATGGAGACGCGGCTCGGGAAACTATACGAGGACCTCGTCTACCTTGGTGCGTATCTCGGCAACGAGCCGTGGATCGAGGAACGGATTCGCACCGGCTATTTGAATCAGCGAACGGGCTTCACCTCGATCTTCTATTATGACTTGCGAGAAGACGCGTTCACGTGGTACTCACAACGCCAAGTGCCGGCGATGACGCTGAAGTCAGACCCGAAATTCACGAACGTCATCACGTCAGGTGGTAACGAAATTTATATGAGTGACCCGATTTCCATCTCTGGAGATGTCGGGACGTATTTGTATGTCCCGGTTTTGGAAGACAATCGCCCGGTCGGTCTGTTCGGGGGCAGCATCAGCGTCCTCAACTCGGACTTGTATCGGCGTGTCTTGGAGTCGGCGAATGACAATATGATTTTGTATCTATTGAACGAGCGCGGGGAAGTCTTGTCGACGTCGTTCAACCTCGTCACCGATGCCGAGCGGCGCTTGTCGCGGTCGGTCATCGAATCGGCGAAAGACAAGGACGTACGCTCCATCATGAGCACGGACACGGACGTCTATATGTATGAACCGGACGCCCGGGTCAACGGTTGGAGCGTGCTCGCCAAACATAGCAACGATTCCGTCTATGAAGCGGTCTATGCGACGCGTTGGCAATATTTATTAATCACGCTCGTCACGTTCTTTTTAAGTATCCTCGTCGGATTGCTTCTATCTAAGACATTGACGAGCCCGCTCACAGAGCTCGTGCAGAACATTAAACGGCAACAGTCCCTCGAGCCGATTCAACTCGAACGGACCGGTTCCAAAGAAGTCCAGACGCTACTCGACACGTATAACGATTATTCGAGACGGATGGAAACGTCCCGGCGCGAGCAGTTGAGTCAGCAACAACTGTTGCTCCAACAAGAGAAGCTCGCCTCGCTCGGCCAGCTCGCCGCCGGGATTGCCCACGAGATTCGAAACCCGCTCACGCCTGTCCAAATCACGCTTCAAATGGTGAAAGAAGGGCACAGCAGTCAAGAGATGCTCGACTTGGCCTTATCGGAGCTCAACCGGGCCAATCACTTGATTACGACGATGCTCACGCTCGCGAAGCCGGACCAGTCAAAACGAGATGAAGAGTGGATTGACATGGCTGAATTTGCAGCGCGACTCGAGTTTTTACTCGATGCCGAGTGTTATAAACGGGTGACGAAATGGGAACTGATCGTCCCGAACGAGATGCCACCGTTTTATTGCTCGAACGATATGCTCGTTCAAATCATCTACAACTTGTTCAAAAACGCGGTCGAGGCCGTCGATTCAAAAGGTGCGGACGGTAGCGTCACCGTGACGATTCTTTTCACGGAACGTGACTATCGCTTTTTGATTGAGGATAACGGCGTCGGTATGACGAAAGCACAAGTCCAGGCCGTCGGTTCGGCGTTTTATACGACGAAAGATAACGGGAACGGGCTCGGCTTGTATATGATTCGGGAATACTTGAAAGCCGTGAATGGACGAATGGAAATTGAAAGTGTCGAAGGAGAAGGTACGGCCATGATGATTAAAATCCCAAGGCGGTCCGACGTATGAAGGGATTCCGACACTATTGGCTATGGCTCCCGGTCGTATGGGCGATGACGATTTTACTCATCACATCGATTCAACTACCGGAACAAAAAACGAAAGATAATGAAGTCGGTTTCGTCTTTGTGAGCGACAAGCACGAACATGCGAACAAGTTGCTCGCCGCTTTCGTCAGGACGGCCAATCAAAAAGGGTTCATTCCCGTCCCGACGACGAGTGAAGATTCCCGTGTGCTAGAAAAAGAGAAACTCGATTCTTTGATTGATCGAGGCGTCGAGGCCATCTTTGTGACGACGCTCGATGAGACGTTCATCCGACCCTCTTTGGAGCGAGCGGAACGCGAAGGAATCCCGATTATCGCCATCGACCGGATGATTGACCATGATAGCGTACTCACATCGGTCGTCTCGGACAACGTTGAAATCGGTCGGATGGCGGCGAACCATATCGTCGCGAAACATGCCGATCTGAATCGTCCGATTCGGGTCGTTGAGGTGAGGGGGACGGCCAAGGTGCGCTCAACGATTGACCGAAGCCTCGGTTTGACGGAGTACGACCGGGCTCATGACGAGCTCGAAGTCGTTGCCTCGCTCACGGGCAACTTCGACACGTTCCAAGCCGAGATTGAAATGTCACGCTGGTTAAAAGAAGACATCCCGTTCGATGCCGTCTTCTCGCACAATGATGACAATACGTTCGGCGTCGTCCGTGCCCTTGAGAGCAGAGGGTTGCTCGAGAAGACGATCGTCTCGGTCGACGGTGTGACAGAGATTTATCCGCTCATCCATAGCGGCAAGGTGGATGCGACCGTCGTCCAGTCCCCGAACGAGATGATTGAAGTCGGATTCAAAGCACTCGAACAGCATTTGAGCGGGAAAAAGATTTCCCGGCATTACTACTCATCGAGCTATTTATATGAAGGTCTCATAAAAGATTAATTGACAAATGATTAGATTCCGCTATGCTAGGAAAAGTGGAAAGAAACAGGAGGTGTATCGATTGAACAGCTTCCAACAGTTCAAATTGTTACCGTTTATCGTCGATGCCTTGACAGAAAAGCGCATCACCAAACCGACCGACATCCAAGCCCGGATCATTCCGGCTGCTATGAACGGTCGCGACATCATCGGAAAATCACAGACCGGTACAGGGAAGACGCTCGCGTTTCTCTTGCCGATTTTAGAAGCCATCAACCCGGAAGAGCAGTCGGTCCAAGCGATCGTCGTCGCGCCGACACGTGAACTTGCATGGCAAATTCATGAGGAGTTGAAATCGCTCCTCGTCAAACAACCGGAATTTATCAAAACAAGTTTGATTGTCGGTGGGACCGACCGTGAACGTCAAATCGATCGCATGAAAAACCCACCACAACTCATCATCGGGACACCAGGTCGTATCCTCGACTTGATGAAAGTCCAGGCGCTCTTCCCGCACAAAGTCACACACTTTGTCGTCGATGAGGCCGATCAAATGCTCGACATGGGCTTCTTGCCTGAGGTCGACCGCATCGCACAGGCGTTGCCGGAAAAACTTCAGACGATGGTCTTCTCGGCCACGATTCCAGAGAAGCTCGAGCCGTTCTTGAAGAAATATTTGCATGACCCGCGTTACGCGGAAGCGAGTGCGGAGCACCGTGTCGTGCCGAAAATCAAGCACCACACGATTCCAGTGCGTCACCGTGACCGTAAAGAATTGACGGTCGAAGTCGCCAAAGCGATCAATCCGTTCGTCTGTCTCGTGTTCACGAACACGAAACAAGAAGCGGACGAGCTCGAGACGACGTTCCGCGAGGCGGGACTCAACGTCGGGACGCTCCACGGAGACATGCAAGCCCGTCGCCGGAAGCAAGCAATTAAAGATATTAACGACGCGAAGTATCAATACGTCATCGCGACCGACTTGGCTGCGCGTGGTATCGATATTAAAGGTGTGTCGCACGTCATCAACTTCGGGATCCCGAAAGATCTCGACTTCTACACGCACCGTGTCGGCCGGACGGGCCGTGCCGGGGCGACGGGTGAGGCGTACACGCTGTACGAAGACCACGAGAACGGTCCAATCAACCGTCTTGAAGAGCGTGGATTCACCTTCACGCACGTCGACGTGCGCAACGGGTCACTCCAACCGATCAAGACGCGCAAACGTCGTACGACCGACCGGAAGATGAAAGTTTCGCAGACGGCCCACAGCCGCATGGCCGGGGAAATTAAAAAGGCGAAGAAGAAAGTCAAACCGGGCTACAAGAAAAAGTTCAAGTATAAGTTGAAAGAGACGGCCTCACGCGAGCATATGCAGAGTCAACGCAAAGAGCGTCGTGAAATCCGTAAGAAAAACAAACGTTAACCCGTTAGCAGAATCGACTTCTTGGAGTCGGTTCTGCTTTTTGTGTACACTGAAGAGAGAAGATAGGAAGGGAAGATGATGACATTGAAAATTGGTTCACACGTTTCGGTTTCAGGAAAGAAGATGCTTCTTGCAGGGAGTGAGGAGGCGGTCTCTTACGGGGCGACGACGATGATGGTCTACACCGGCGCGCCTCAGAATACACGTCGGAAGCCGATTGAAGATTTGAATATTGAAGCGGCACTCGCCCACATGGCCGCGCATAACATCGAGGAGATTGTCGTCCATGCACCATACATTATCAACTTGGGCAATACGACGAAACCGGAGACGTTCGAACTCGCCGTGTCGTTTCTTGCCGCCGAGATTAAGCGGGCGGAGGCGCTCCAAGTCGCACGCCACGTCGTCCTTCACCCGGGTGCTCACGTCGGGGCAGGGGAAGACATCGGGCTCGCTCGCATCATCGAAGGGTTAAACGAGGTGCTCACGGGTGATGAGACCGTCAAAATCGCGCTTGAGACGATGGCCGGAAAAGGGAGCGAACTCGGGAAAACGTTCGAAGAGCTCGCGACAATCATTGACGGCGTGACACATAACGACCGTCTCTCGGTCTGTCTCGATACGTGCCACGTCCATGATGCCGGATACGACTTAGTAAACGACCTCGATGGCGTCATCGATCAATTCGATCGGATTGTCGGTCTCGAGCGTCTCGGCGTCATTCATGTGAATGATTCGAAGAACGTGCGCGGGGCGAAGAAAGACCGACACGAAAACATCGGCTACGGGGAGATCGGCTTTGATACGTTGAACCGCATCATCCATCATGAAGCGTTCGCGCACCTTCCGAAAATTTTGGAGACGCCTTATATCCCGATTAATGACAAGACGAAAGTCGCACCATACAAGCAAGAGATTGCGATGTTCCGCGCATCTGAATTCGATGCGGAGTGGCGGGAGCGGTTCACGCTCGCGCATCAATAACCGATGAATCGGCTTCGAATCGACCCAGGCGCGTTTGACGCCTGGTCCGCGCTGCCGGTCTATTTTCAAGAGCAGAGTCCATTCTATGTCGAAGGCGATGTCGCGACCCCGACCGCGTTTATCGAACTCATCGGTCACGGCATCGTTGCCGAGGCGGAGGTGCTGCTCGTCGAGACGACGCAGCGGCCCGACGACCGCTATTGGCTTGAACCGTCCGTTGCGACTGGGGTGTACAGCCTTGTCGACTTGCTCGCCCTCGATTTTCATCATCCATTACTTCGGCTCGGCACGTATGACGAGGCGACGGATTATGACACGTTGAAGCGCCTTTGGGACGAGGGGTATCGTGTCCCGTCGAGACGGTGGAGCCGTTCTGCGTATGAGGCACATCTCGCCCGCGAACGACAATTTGAGCATCGGGTGTCACCGACGACCGTATGCGCCTATTGTGCCTTGGATTTATCAGACTTTTACGGGCCGCTCGCCAATCGATTGATGGAATACCACATCGATGCCGACGAGGAGATGTGGGTCTGCCCGACATGCCATAAAGTGTTACACTACAAATGAAAAGGAACGATATCCACACGGACATCGTTCCTTTTTGTTAAAATGGCCAGTTGGCGACCGCGAACTGATACACTTTCATGCCGAGAAACACGCCGAAGATCCCGATGACCCCTGGGAGAACCGGTGGGGCCGGGAGCGGTAATTTCAAGGCCGTGAAAATCATGCCACAAATAAGGCCGGCGAGTAACGATAATAGGATTTCTTGCATCGTGATTCCTCCGTATAATGAAATGAAAACGTTTTATTGATATTAACCGAGTTCATTATACACCGTTCTTTTCGCTTTGAGAAGTCTAACATCAGTCATCTGTCATTTTTTCGTTCTCCGCTTTCAAACGAAGGACTTCACGTTCGGCCCAATTCGACGGCTCCCGTTCGAACACGCTCGGGATGTTGTTCCATCGCCCCCCCGTGTACTGGTGGATGATGATTTGGGACTGGATGCGTTCTTGACCTGGCTCCTGTTTGATATAGATATAACTGCCGTCGGCGCGTTGGCTCCGGGCTTTGACGTTATCGACGAGTTGGAGCGCCAGCATATCTTTGATGTACGATTTATGGCCTGAGTCAAGAATCGGGAATAAAATCTCGATGCGCTTCTTCATGTTGCGCGTCATCCAATCTGCCGATGAGCAGTAGAGATCTTCTTTCCCGTTCTGATAAAAATAGAAGATGCGAGAATGTTCAAGGTAGCGGTCGATGATGGAGATGACCCGGATATTCTCGGAGATGCCTTTGATACCGGGACGAAGGCAGCAAATCCCGCGGATGATCAAGTCAATCTTCACACCGGCTTGCGAGGCATCATAAAGCTTCATGATGATCGCCTTGTCTGTGATCGAGTTCATCTTAGCGACGATACGTCCGTTCCCATACTTCTCATGTAGTTTGATCTCATCCTCGATTTTCTGTAAAAAGAAATCGAGCATATCATCTGGGGACGTCTCGAACTTGTGCCATGATGGGCGTTCTCCGTATCCAGATAGCCAGTTGAAGAAGTTCGTCGCGTCCTCGGCGAGCTCTTCGTTCGTCGTCAATAAGCCGATGTCGGTGTAGAGTTTCGCCGTCGAATCGTTATAGTTGCCGGTACCGAGGTGGACGAACCGTTGCAAGACCCCACCTTCAAGAATGCGGACGACGAGCGTGATCTTCGAGTGTGTCTTCAACTCTTTATAGCCATAGATGACGTGGGCCCCCGCTTTCTCGAGCTGTTTTGCCCATTGGATGTTCTTCTCCTCATCGAACCGGGCCTTGAGTTCGACGAGGACGGTCACCTGCTTCCCGCTCTCGGCCGCATCGGTCAACGCCTTGATGATGGGCGAGTCGCCGGAGACGCGATAGAGCGTCTGTTTGATGGCCAAGACGTTCGGATCTTTCGCGGCCTGGGCGATGAAACGGACGACCGGGTCGAACGAATGATACGGATGATGCAGCAAATAGTCTTGTTTCAACAGGCTTTGGAACAAGTCTTTGCCGGACTCAAGCCCTTCTGGGATGAACGGAATCAACGTCTCGTTAATCATGTCGTCATATTCGGTCCCGATTTTATTGTAGACGCCGAACAAGAACGTCATATCGATTGGACCGTCTACGATGAAGATATCGCGGTCGTGTAAATCGAGCACATCCTGAAGCATGAACAACAGCTCTTTACTGAGCGAGCGCTGTTGCACTTCAAGTCGGATCGCGACCCCATACCGGCGCTTCTTTAGCTCTTTCTCGATTTGTTTAAGTACGTCACGACTGCCTTCTTCGTGGAACGGCATATCGGCGTTCCGCGTGATTCGAAACGGCATCGTCGATTCGACCTCATAGCCTTTAAACAGCGAATCGACAAATTGGATGATGATATCCTCGAGCAAGATGAGGTCGGCATGGTCTTCGTCTTCGGTCGGTAGTTCGAGATAGCGTGGCAAGACGGCCGGCACTTGGACGAGGGCGAGCCGTTTCTTGCCCTCCTCTTTAGACGCGATCTCGACGGCGATGTTGAGTGATTTCGACAGCAGCATCGGGAACGGACGATACGCATCGACGGCAATCGGGGTGAGGACCGGGAAGACGTGGGTCCGGAAATATTGTTTGATGAAATCGAGTTGTGTCTTGTTCAAATGTTTTGGGCGCAAGAAACGGACGTCCTCGCTCGCGAGTTGTTTCGTCACTTTCTTGTACGTCGCATATTGTAGTTCGACGAGTTCCTGCGCTTTAATCGAAATCGCCTTAATCTGCTGCTTCGGTGTCAGTCCAGCCTTGTCTTCCGGTCGGTTGAAACCGGCGAGCACTTCGTCCTTCAAACCGCCGAATCGCACCATATAAAACTCATCGAGGTTCGACGAGAAGATGCCGAGAAACTTGAGCCGCTCCATGAGCGGGTTGCGGTCATCAATTGCTTCTTGGAGCACGCGTTCGTTGAAGCTGAGCCAACTCAGCTCACGGTTGTTGAAATGTTCAGGTGTATAAATGGTCATGATGTCCCTCTCTCTTCTACACGTAGTTCGATGGCCTGGTCGATGGCGCGTTCGAGGTGTTTCTTATGTCGAACCCCGCGTTGCAGTTCAAAGCGGGCGGTGTCAGTCGTTTGTAAGTGGAAGACGAGCCCGTCCTCATTTGTCGAGACATCGAGATGGTCGATGATTTGCCGCTCCGTCAAGTCGAGGGCGTCGACGAGTTTGACGATTGAGCCGAGCAGTTCAAGGCTTTTCAACATCTTCGAATCAAACCATTCGGGAAAGCCTTCGATATGTTGGTCGAGCAGTCGTCGCGATTTGTACGACGAGACGAGGGCGAGGGCGAGACGGTCCTCGTTATTGAGCCCTTTGAAGTCGTTCGTTGTAATCAAATGGAACGTATGGTCGCTCTTGTTGTTGTGGTCGATGTATTCACCGACGTAGGCAAGGCGGCAAGCGCCTTCTAATAGTCCAGGCTCATACGGTTTCGGTTTGATTGCTTTCGTCTCAATCAATCCGGTATAGATTTGGCGGGCCAGATGGATAAGGTGGCGGTGACGCTCCGGATTGACGTCATATTGTTGCTCGAAATGCCGGAAGCTTTCCTCTTTCACATCGGCAAACCGGACCTCATCGTTCGCCTTCAAATAATATTCGTAGAACAGGCCTTCGCGGAGACCGTTATTGCTCATCGTGAACTCGGGTACTTTCAAATAGCGGGCGAGTTCACCGATTGCCGTCACGGCCGGGGCGATGATATCGACCCGGTCTTTCGATAGGCCATCGAGTCGTCCGAGTTGCTTACTCGATTGGCCGACGAGTTCATCGACGACTTCCTCGAGCCGATCGGCATCGATCGTGTACTGATGAATCCCTTCAAGCGGAAAGTGAGACAGCGATTGTTCGACCCGGACCAAGTTTCGCGCCGTCCCGCCGACACCGACGAGCGGGACGCCGTGCGGTTCGAGCCAGTCGAGGTCTTTGAATGATTTTTTCAAGAAAGAGATGAGTTGCTTCCGCTCCTCTTTCGTCATCACTTCACCTTTCATGAAGTCGTTCGTGAGCGTAACGGCACCGAACGGGAAACTGTGATAGAAGACGAGCTCCCGGTCTTTGAAGTATGTCACTTCCATCGAACCGCCCCCGATGTCGACCGAGTACCCGTCCTCGATATACGTCGAGTTGACGATGGCCGAATAGCCGTAGAACGCCTCCTCATAATCGCTCAACAACCGAATCTCCATTCCGGTCGCTTGACGGACTTCGGCTAAAATCGCATCGGAGTTACTTGCGTTTCGAATCGCGGCAGTTGCCACAGGTAGCGTCTCCAAAACATCGTGGTGGTCATTCAAGCTGATAAAATGTTGTAACGTCTCAATCAATGAGCTAATTCCTTCAGCGGAAAGTTCATTGTCTTCGGTGATGTGGCTCGAGAGGCGAGCGACTTCCTTCACGTTCAGACGTTCAAAATACTGACCGTGACCGTTCACCTCAAAGATGACGTTTCGAATCGAGTTCGACCCAATGTCAATGACTGCTAATTTTTTTTCCACGGTGCATCCCCCTCTTTGCGTTACTTTCAGTTTACACCGAATTGATTGTAAACTCATCTTGATTTCAATAGGACGGACCCGTATCGTTCTACGTTATTTTTCTCAAACTTGAAGCAATCCGAAATGTTCTGTATAATACAGACGCCAAGAAGTAGAAATGATTACGATTTAATTAATGAGAGAAGGTTAACGATTATGACGACATCTGTCGTGAAACTAAATCACGTGTCCTATTACTATGATGGCACGGCCGCGCTCCGAGACGTTTCCATCGAGATTGAGCAAGGGGACTTCGTTGCCATCGTCGGCGAGAATGGGTCGGGTAAATCGACGCTCATCCGGTCGATCTTAGGATTGTTGACGCCCCAAAGCGGTTCGGTCGAACTGTTCGGCCGGCCCCAATCCCAGTTTAAAGATAAGTCCCGTATCAGTTACGTTTCCCAAAAAGCAGCCTCTTTTAACTCGGGCTTTCCGGTGACGGTCGAAGAAGTTGTCGCCATGGGGCGGTATGGGAGAATCGGCCTGTTTAAACGATTGAATATGGAAGATCAGGCCGCGATTCAAAACGCTCTCGAGACCGTCAATATGTGGCAATATCGAGACCGTAAAATCGGGAGTCTGTCGGGTGGTCAACAACAGCGTGTGTTCATCGCCCGTGCTATTGTCAATCAACCGGATTTGTTGATTCTCGATGAGCCGACGGTCGGTGTCGACCAAAAACATTTGCGCGATTTTTACGAGGTGCTTCACTTGTTGCGTGAGCATACGTCGTGCACGTTCATCCTCGTCACCCATGATTTGAACGTCGTGACCGATCTCGTCACGAAAGTCGTCCATCTCGATCGGGGCCGGCTGGCGTGTAACTGTGGTTTGAAAGAATATAGCGAACTGAGTGAGTTGACGGCCATCAAGCCGTATCCCGTCAAATTGCTCGTTCATGAAGGTTCCTCATGATCTCGGATTTACTCACGTATGGGTTTTTACGTTATGCGTTCATCGCGGCAGTCGTCATCGGGTTTACGGCCCCGCTCATCGGCTCGTTTGTCGTCGTTCGGCGGATGAGCTTGATTGCTGATGCTTTGTCGCACGTGACGCTCGCTGGGATTTCCTTCAGTCTGTTCCTCGGGCAATACGTGTTATTGTTCTCGGACTTGAATCCGCTCTATCTTGGGACGCTCGTCTCGGTGCTGGCGGCACTCGGGCTCGATTGGCTCCGTAACAAATACGTCCACTTCCAGGAGCTGTCCATCCCGATCATGATGTCGGCTGGGATGGGGTTGAGCGCGATTTTCATCTCGCTCTCTCGCGGCTTTTCGGTCGATTTGTCGACGCTGTTGTTCGGCTCGATTTCGGCGGTCAGTCCGTCTGACATCGTCTTGATTGTCGGTGTGGCGGTCATCACGGTCGTCGTCATCACCGTGTTTTATAAACAACTGTTGTTCTTATCGTTCGATGAGGAGCAGGCGAAAGTGTCGGGATTGCCGAGCACGCTGTTGCATCTCGTGTTCATGTTCGTCGTCGCCCTCGTCATCGCGGTCAGTATGCGAATCGTCGGGACGTTGCTCGTCTCGAGCTTGATCACGCTTCCGGTTGCGGCTGCGCTCCGGTTCACGAAGAGTTTCAAACAGACGATTGTATGGGCCATCATCTTCGGTGAAGTGGCCACAATCGGAGGGCTCGTCCTCGCCTATGAACTTGATGTGGCACCCGGTGGCGTGATTGTCCTTTTGGCCGTGGGTATTTTAGCTGTCGTCATGGGACTTGAAAAGATTGGGTCGTTGCGGAAGAAGGAGGCTACGTATGAATGAGACAGAACAACTGAATCGATTGCAATCCTCATCGTTGAAAGTGACGCCGAAGCGGGTTGAGATGTATGCGTACTTGGCTCAGGAGGAACGTTACGTCAGCGCCAAAGACGTGTTGGACTATATGCGCGCGAAGCACCCGACGATGAGTTTTGACACGGTATATCGCAACTTGAAGTCGTTCGCCGAAGAAGGGCTTCTTGAGGCGACTGAATTAAGCGGAGAGAAGGCGTTTCGAGTCACATGTAGCGCCGGGCATCACCATCACCATTTGATTTGCCGTGGGTGCGGCAAGACGAAACTGCTCGACCTCTGTCCGATGCGTTACGTCGAGGCGCTCGACCCGGACTTCGAAGTGATTGATCATAAGTTCGAGATTTATGGGTATTGTAAACAGTGTAAGGCCTTAAAGGATTGACGACGTCAATCCTTTTTTTGCTACATCGTGAAGGGGGAGCGAGAGATGATTTATACGGCAAACGAGATTAAACGAGCGGATGCGACCGCCAAGCAGCAAGGTATGCCTGAGACCGTGTTGATGGAGCGCGCGGCTTCAGCCGTGGCGCATCGACTTCAGCTTCCGGATGAGGCGTCTGTGCTCGTCGTATGCGGGACTGGAAACAACGGCGGCGACGGTTGGGTGGTGGCTCGTGAACTGGCACAGCGCGGACATGACGTCTTCGTCTGGTCGCCTCTTGGTGCGCCGAAAACAGACGCTACCTCGATGCATGCGGCATACGCCGAGCAGTACGTCACAATCGTTGACACGCCGCCATCGACCGACTGGATTGTGGACGCTTTATATGGGATTGGGTTGAGCGGCGCTGTTACTGGAAAGGGTCGCGACGTCATTTCGTGGCTGATGAGCCAACCTGCAAACATCGTCTCGATCGATGTGCCGTCCGGTGTCCCAAGTGACACCGCACACGATTTCGATGGCCACGCCGTAACCGCGACGATGACGTACACGTTGCATGGGTTCAAGCGTTCGGCTTTCTTGCCGAAGACGGCACCGTATTACGGGGAAGTGGAGCGGGTCGATATCGGTTTGCCGCATACGTCAAGTTGGCGCGTCTTGACCGAAGCCGACTTTGATGACAGTCTGTTGACGCGGGAACGGTTCAGCCATAAGACGACGTATGGGCGCGGACTATTGATTGGCGGAAGCGAGCATTTGATTGGCGCGCCGTTTTTAGCGGGAAGGGCGGCACTGCGAACCGGAATCGGTTTGCTCGAGATGATTGTGCCAGAGCAGGCATCACCGCTTAAGGCCGGTCTTCCGGAAGCGATGTATTCGAGCGCAGACGCCATCGCAAATAAAGACGTGGACGCGATTGCGATTGGTCCTGGCATGGTAGAGGGCGAAACGCTCGTTCGTATATGGGAATCCGTTCGTAAAAAAACGATGCCTTTAGTCGTGGACGCTGGCGCGCTATCACACGCACATCTCGACGCTGCCGGAACTTTGATTCTGACCCCGCACCCTGGAGAGCTCGCGCGGATGACGGGGCAGACGGTCGAGGAGATTGAGGCGGACCGTTTCGGAGTGGCACGTGCGTTCGCGATGCGACACGGTGTCCACTTGATTTTAAAAGGGACGCACACCCTCATCGTCACACCTGAAGGGACGGGCGCCGTCAATACGGTCGAAGCGTCGGCCCTCGCCAAAGGTGGGAGCGGGGACGTCCTGACAGGGATGCTCCTTGCCATGTGGGCCAGGTGCCGACGCATCGAGACTCCACACAATCCGAATGAGCAAGCGGTGCTCTGGCATGCCCTCGCAGCGAAAAAAATGAGTGAATCGATGCATCCGGCGAGCGTGCTCGCGAGCGATGTCGTCGAGGCGATTGGGCGCATACAAAAAGAGGAATCTTGAGATTCCTCTTTTTTAGCGGGTGGAGATGGAACGGTTCGCCTCGAAACGGTTCACATAGTGGAGCGCTTCTTTCCAAGAGGCAATCCGTTTCACGCCATGCGGCAACGGTTTTCGATTATACGGCGCATCGAACAACAGCACCGGAATCTCGGTCTGCTCATGAATCGAGATGGCGTTCTCGTACCGGTCTTCCATGAAGAGGTCGAGCGACAGATCTTGGACGACCCCGACCTTGTCGTGACTACCTGTCATGATCAGTGAATCGAGCGGCAGCGCCTGCTGTTTAATCCAGTCCTCGGTCACAGAGCGGACGGCCTCGCTTCGCGCCGTCACGTAGTGGAGGCGATGCGTCTTTCGCATATGCCATAAAACGTCACTCACTTCCGTATGCGGCAGCGAGCGGCGATAAATTTCTTCTTCGTGCCCGTGTTCAATCATGAACTTCCAAAAATCATGTTGCGTCATCGTCGTATACGTGTGCAACTCATATTCGGTCGCGCGTTGATAATCAATCGTGTAACCGAGCGCGTCGTTCATGTAGTGAAAACAACTTTGCGGGTCCGTGACGGTCCCGTCGAGGTCGATTCCGATATGCATGTTGATCCCTCCTTGTTCACAGAGTCTATTTTAACAAAAACCCGCTCGGTTGCAACCGAGCGGGAGACAGGTTATTTCGATTGATTGGCGAGTTCTTGTTCTTCGAGTTCACGTGCGGCGAGTTTTTCGGCGACGATGGCATCGATTTCTTTTTTCAACTCTTCGACCATGGTCGCTTCCGGCACTTTCCGGATGATCTTCCCATGACGGAAGAGGAGTCCTTCGTTGCGGGCACCGGCGATACCGATATCGGCTTCACGAGCTTCCCCTGGGCCGTTGACCGCGCAACCGAGTACGGCGACTTTGATGTTGACGTTAATGTTTTGAATGTATTCTTCGACCTCTTTGGCGATTGAAATCAAGTCGATCTCAATCCGGCCGCACGTCGGGCACGAGATGAGTGTCGCGGCGTTCGCAGCGAGTCCGAACGACTTGAGCACTTCTTTCGCGACTTTCACTTCTTCGACCGGGTCGTCTGAAAGTGAGACGCGCACCGTCGAACCGATTCCGAGTGAGAGAATCGCACCTAAACCGGCGGCTGACTTGAGTGAGCCGGAGAAGAGCGGGCCCGACTCGGTAATCCCGACGTGGAGCGGATAGTCAAACGTCTTCGCCGCGAGCGTGTACGCCTCGAGCGCGAGGTTCACGTCTGACGCTTTGAGCGAGATAATCGTGTTATAGAAACCGAGGTCTTCGAGGATCTTCACGTGGTGCATCGCACTCTCGACCATCCCTTGGGCCGTCGGATAACCATATTTCTCCAGGAACTGCTTCTCGAGCGAGCCGGCGTTGACACCGATTCGAATCGGGATGCCTTTCGCTTTCGCCGCGTTGACGACGGCCTCGACTTTTTCACGGCGCCCGATGTTACCCGGGTTGATGCGGATCTTGTCGACACCACTTTCAATCGCTTTCAGTGCCAACTTGTAATCGAAGTGGATATCGACGACGAGCGGGATGTTGATGCGGCTCTTGATTTCGGCCAACGCATCTGCGGCCCGTTCATCCGGACATGCGACGCGGACGACTTGGCATCCGGCCTCTTCGAGACGTAAAATCTCGGCTACGGTCGCCTCGACGTCATGTGTTTTCGTCGTCGTCATCGATTGAATGATGACTTCATCTGATCCCCCGATGATGAGGTTGCCGACACGAATCGGACGAGTTAGTGAACGGTGTAGTATTTCTGACATATACATGATCTCCTTCTTTTGGAAAGGTTCCAATCGATATAAGATGATAGGTTTCCTATTTATCATAACGAAATGTTTATGAAAAAGCACCCAGCAAGCGTTCATGAGATGTGCTCTTTACAAAAGCTAACGTTATCTTAACAGATGCTTCATAATTTTCCACCGTCTTAAGACCGATATAGTAACCGAACCAGCAAGATGGAAAGGTGTGAATCGGATTGCAGTGGATAAGAAGTTGGAGAAAGCCGATATGGAAAATCGAGCGCAAGTTGCAGTGGATGCTCATGCCGAGCGTCATCCTATTATTTCTTATAACGTTCGCATGGTTTGCGTTCGAGGCAGAGAAACAGCTCTCGCTAGAGATCGAGAAACGGTTGAACCGAGAGGCGACGGTCGTCCGGGAATCCGTGAAAGTGACGTATGGAGCCTATGTGGCGAATAAGCAAGCGCTTGAGCGTTCGCTAAAATCGACTTATATGCAACAAGCCTCTCTCTTATCCGCGGACGGACTCGAGGCGAGTCAATATCTCGTTCGGGAAGGAGACCTGGCTCTATTGACAGGAAAGCCACTTCGAACGCTTGACACTGAAACGGTGCCAGACGGTGACACGAACCCTCGCTTCATCGAGAGCGCGGACACATTTATTTCGGTCATTGCCATCCCAGAACTACGAGCGGATTATCTCCTCGTTGTTTCGAAAGAATCCGTGCTCGGTGCGATGTGGGCGCTCCGAAAACAGATCATCTTGACACTCCCACAGCTAAAGCAGTGGGATTCTGAAGTGCTCGTGCGAGCGCAGTCCATTTCTGTTTTGCTCAAGCCTTCAGATGAGGGTGTGCCATCACCCCTCCTGAGACAGACCATATAGGTTCTCAG